>NZ_JBIAZN010000029.1:0-82734 GCF_042899225.1 Streptomyces sp. NPDC000134 | reverse complement strand
GGCACCACCGTCAGCAGCGGATCACCACCGCCCAGCAGCTCCGTCCAGCGCGGCAGCTCCGCCAGCCGCTCCTCGCCGCGCGCCTGCGCCTCCAGTTCACGCGCCCAGTGCCGGAACGACGTCGGCACCACCGCCGGCTCCGGCACCCGCCCCGCCGCCAGCGCCTGGTACGCCTCCGCCAGATCCGGCACCAGGACGCGCCAGGAGACGCCGTCCACCGCCAAGTGGTGCACGACGAGGAGGAGTTGGCCACTCGCGTCCGGTCCGGCGTCCAGCCATACCGCCTGGAGCATCACCCCGGCGTGGGGGTCCAGCCGCTTCACCGCCGCACGGGTCTGCTCATCGAGCGTGGCCTTCGGGTCGCCGGACACCTCGGCCCGGCGCACCCACTCCTCGACGGGAGCCGATCCCGGCTCCGGCACCACCAGCCGCGACGGCTCGCCCGGCTCCAGCCCGGCCCGCAGTACGTCATGGTGGTCCACCACCGCGCGCACCGCGGCCACCAACGTGCCGAAGTCCAGCCCGGCCGGCACCGGCACCGCGGCGGACTGGAACACCTCGCGCAGGTCGTCGGCGGCGACCCGGTCCACCAGTTCGCGCATGACGGGTGTCAGCGCCACCTCGCCCACGGCGGCGCCGTCGGAGCGCACGCCCTCGTCCAGCGGGACGGCCACGGCCGCCAGGCCCGCCGCCGTGCGCTGCTGGAACACCTCGCGGGTGGTGAGCACCAGGCCGGCACGCCGGGCGCTCGACACCAGCAGCATGGAGAGGATGGAGTCGCCGCCCAGTTCGAAGAAGCTGTCCTCGACCCCGACCTCCGCCAGGCCGAGCACCTCGGCGAACAGGGCGCACAGCGTCTGCTCGGCCGCCGTCTCGGGCGCACGTCCCCGCGTACGGGACTCCGCCTCGGGCGCGGGCAGGGCCTTGCGGTCGACTTTGCCGTTCACCGTCAGCGGCAGCGCGGCCAGCGGCACGACCACCGGGACCATGTACTCGGGCAGCCGCCCGCCCACGAACTCCCGGAGTCCCGCGATGTCGAGTTCCTCGGCCTCCGTGGGCACCACGTACGCGACCAGCCGCCGGTCACCGGGCCGGTCCTCGCGGACGGCGACGGTCACCTGCCGTACCTCCGGGCGCGAGGCGAGGACGGACTCGATCTCGCCCAGCTCCACCCGGAAGCCGCGGATCTTCACCTGCTCGTCCGCCCGGCCCGCGAACTCCAGCAGACCGTCGGCCGTCCACCGCGCCAGGTCACCCGAGCGGTACATGCGGGTGCCGTCGGCGAACGGGCACGCCACGAAGCGCTCCGCCGTCAGGTCAGGACGGTTGTTGTACCCACGCGCCAGGCCGGCGCCCGCCACGTACAACTCGCCGACGACGCCCGCCGGGACGGGACGCAGGAACTCGTCCAGCACGAACACCTGGGCGTTCCCGATCGGCGAGCCGATCACCGGGGCCGCGTCCTGCGACCCGATTCCCTCGGGCAGGAGCGTGGCCGTGGAGATGACGGTCGCCTCGGTCGGCCCGTACGTGTTCCACACCCGGGCCCGTGCCCGCCAGCGGGCGGCGAGGTCGGCGCTCAGCCGCTCCGCGCCCAGCACCCAGTTGCGTACGCCCGGCACATCGGCCGGGTCGAGCACACCCAGCAGCGACGGCACGACACTCGCGACCTGCACACCCGCGCTGCGGATCATCTCCACCAGCGCGCCCGGCTCCGTACGCTCCTCGCTCGACGCGATGGCCAGGGTGCCACCGCCGCCCAGCGTCACCGCCACGTCGAGGACCGCCGCGTCGAAGCTGAACGACGCGAACTGCAACGCCACCGTCCCCGGCTCCACGCCGAGCACCGGACGCATCACCTCGGCCAGGTTCGCCACCCCGCCGTGCTCGACGGCCACACCCTTCGGCCGGCCCGTCGAACCCGACGTATAGATCACGTAGGCGAGCTGATCGGGAGACACCTGCGTGTCCAACGGTTCAGCCGAAGCGCCGACCGGCCCGTCAACCAGCATCACATCGACGCCGGACGGAACCAGCTCCACGGTGGTCGACTCCGTCAACACCACCGACACACCACTGTCGGAGATCATGTACGCCAGCCGGTCCGCCGGATACTCCGGGTCCAGCGGCACATACGCGCCCCCGGCCTTCCACACCGCCAGCAACGCCACCACCATGTCCACCCCACGCGGCAGACACAGCCCCACCCGATCCACACCCACCAACCGCCGCGCCAGACCGTTCGACCGCGCGTCCAGCTCCCCATACGTCAACGCCCGCGCACCCGCACGCACCGCCACCACATCCGGCGTCCGCGCCACCCAGCCCCGGAACAGATCCAGCACCGTCCCCGCCGACACGGGCCGCCCGGTGTCGTTCCACTCCCCCAGGACCGCGTCCGCAGAGGTGCCGGTGATCCGGCCCACCGGTGCCGTCGGCCGGGCCACCGCGTCCTCGACGAAGGTGAGGAAGGAGCGCAGCGCGCCCTCGACCCACGCCTGGTCGAAGAGGGCGGAGTTGGCCTCGAAGGTGACCAGCATGTCGTCGTCGCCGGTGCCGCCGTCCACGACGACGCCGAAGTCCTCGACGCGTCGGCTGGGCACGTCCCGGACGACGCCTCGGGCGGCCCCGAAGCCGAGGTCGCCGCCGGAGGGGACGATGTTGACGTACGGGCCGAAGTGCCAGCGGTCGCCCTCCGGCCAGCCTAGTTCGCGGCGGAGGCGTTCCCCGCGGTACCGCTGGTGGGCGAGGAGGTCCCGTACCTCGTGTTCGGCGGACCGGGCGATGTCCAGGAGGCTCGATCCGGCGTCGAGGGGGAGGCGGAGGGGCAGGAGGTTGGCCATCGTGCGGGGCGTCCGGGTGGCGGGCTCGTCGGCCCGGCCGGTCACGGGGAGGCTGAGGACGATGTCTCTCGCGCCCGTGAGGGCGGCCGTGAACGCGCCGACCGCGGCGATCAGCAACCGGGAGGTGCGCAGTCCCGCCCGGTCCGCCGCCGTGCGCAGGGCGGTGACGACGGCGGGTGAGAGCCGGCCGGTCTCCCGCAGGACGCCGCCGTCGGCGGAGCTGACGGAGCGGTATCCGGGGACGGTGCCGAGTGCGGGGCGGTCCGCGAAATGCTCGTGCCAGTACTGCCGGTCCTCGGTGAAATCGGTGGAGTCGCGGTAAAGGGATTCCTGCTCGGTCATGTCGCGCAGGGTGGCGAAAGGGCTTTCCGGGAAATTTTCGCCGGCAGCGAGGGCGGAATATATGTCAGCGGTGCGCCGGGCGACAAGGGTGCAGGCGAAGCCGTCCATCAAAAGGTGGTTGTAGCACTGGAACCAGACGTGCCGGTCGGGGGCGTACCGGAAAAGGACGAAGGAGAAAAGGGTGTCGCCGGTCGCCTCCTTGACACGTTCGAGTTCGGCCCGGACGCGTTTCTCGGCGCTCGCGCGGGGGTCGGGGTCGCCCTGGAGGTCGACCAGGGGGAGGTGCCATTCGGGCGGGCCGGTGAAGGTCTGGGTCACCCCGTCGCCGTCCTCGTCGAACCGGACGCCGAGGACGGTGGCCTCGGCGACGGTCCGGCGCAGGGCGTCCTCGAACACGGCCACGTCGAGGGGGCCGGTGATCTCGATGCGCTGGCCGACGTTGTAGAGCGCGCGGGAACTGTCCATGCGCTGCGCCAGCCAGATGCCTTCCTGGCATTCGGACAAGGGCAGGGTGAAACCGGCCTGACCGTTCATCTTTCCCCTCTCAATGAGCAGCACGCCGATTCGCTGCCCGCAATACGTGTGCCGATCGTGTGCCGACGTTCGACGCCCGTTCTTGCCGTCATCGGGGCGCACCGCACCGCAAAGGGAAAGCGTGGTGGGAATGCTTGCGGTGTCAGTGTCGGTGGTCGAGTCGCGTGGACGGCAGCCGATGATTCAAGGTCGAATCCGCTCGTTCAGAACGATACCCATCGGGTGCGGTGAAGCCCACCGGCTGACGTCGGCGGTGTGCTCGGCCCCGGCCTTTCGCCCGTCTCTTCTCCGCGTGTCCAACCGGCCGTTCTGCACGCTTGGACGGTGCGGTGGGGGCCCGGGTCAGACGTGGGCGGTGTCGGCCCGGGGCCGCTTGGGGCGCGGGGCCGGCATGGGCGCGCGGAGCGGGAAGGCCGCTTCCACGATGAGGCCGCCGTCGGGCCGGGCCTGGGCGGTGAGTGTCGCGTCGTGGGCCGTGGTGATGGCCCGCACGATCGACAGGCCGAGGCCGTGGTGGCCGTCGCCGGTGGTGCGGTGCAGGCGGTTGAACGGTTCGAAGAGCCGGTCGACCTGGTCGGGCGGGACCTCGGGTCCGGTGTTGGAGACGGTGAGCACGGCGTGTTCGGCCGTGCTGTGGGTGGTGACCTCCACGTAACCGCCCGGGACGTTGTAGTAGGCGGCGTTCTCGACGAGGTTGACCACCAGCCGGTCCACGAGGGCCCCGTCGCCCGCCGTGGGCGCCGACCGGGTCTCGCCGTCGATCCGCACGCCCCGGCGCTCGGCCCGGGGGCGGAGGACGAGGAGCGCCTCCTCGGCGATCTCGGCGAGGTCCAGCGGTTCGGAACGGTCCACGCCGCGTTCGCTGTTGGCGAGGGTCAGCAGTGACTCCAGCAGGCTCCCCTGCTGCTTGCTGATCTTGAGCAGTCGTTCGAAGTTGGCTTTGAAGGAGTCCACGGTGGCGTCGCGGTCGATCAGCGACTCCTCCAGGAGCGCGCGTTCCAGGGTGAGGGGGGTGCGCAGTTCGTGGGCGGCGTTGGCGATGAAGCGTTTGTGGGACTCCAGGGCCCGTTCCAGCCGGCCGAGGAGGCCGTCGACGCTGTCGGCGAGCTGCTTCATCTCGTCGGCGGGTCCGTCGACGGCGAGCCGTTCGTGGACGTTGTGGGCGGAGATCTGGCGGATGGAGGCGGTCATCGTCCGCAGGGGGCGCAGGATGCGGCCGGCCACCAGCCAGCCCAGGGCCATGGAGATGACGGCCATGATCGCGAGGGCCACGCCGGACTGGACGAGCAGGTCGTGCATCTGGGCCTGGTGCTGGCGGGCGGCCTGGGAGCGCAGTTCCCGGGCCAGGTCGCCGAGCCCGTGGCGCATCCCGGGGTAGGGGCCGGGGCCGGGGCGTATCTCGACCTCGGGTTTCTGGTCGGGGCCGCCGGTGTGGACGGAGACGAACCGGCCCGCCGAGTTGTCGACGAGGAGGTAGGTGATGGTCAGGAGTACGGCCCCGGTGGCGAGGAAGAGGACGCCGAACAGCAGGGTCAGCCGGGCGCGGGCCCGCCGGGGGGTCACCCGGCGGGTCAGCCGGCGCACCGTCCTCGTGCCGCCGAGGCCGTGCGGGAGGAGCGGGCGCGTGGGCATCTCAGATCCGGTAGCCGCGGCGGGGGACGGTCCGCAGGATCGTGGGGTCGACGAGTTTGGACCGCAGGCGGTTGATGGTGGCCTTGACGGTGGTGGTGAGCGGGTCGGCGGCCTCGTCCCACACCTTCTGCAGCAGTTCGTCGGCGGGCACCACCCGGCCCTGGGCGGCCAGCAGGTACTCCAGGACGGCGAACTCCTTCGCGGTCAACGCCAGTTGCTGTCCGGCGTGGGTGGCGGTGCGCCGGGCCGGGTCGACCCGCAGGTCGCCGTGGACCAGGGCCGGTTCGTGGGTCGGCTGGGAGCGCCGGGCGAGGGCGCGAATCCGGGCGACCAGTTCGGCGTAGGCGAAGGGCTTGGGCAGGTAGTCGTCGGCGCCCAGGCCGAGGCCCTCGATGCGGTCGGCGATGGTGCCGGAGGCGGTCAGCATCAGGACGCGGGCGCGCACGGACCTGGCGCCCAGTTCGCCGCACACCTCGTCGCCGTGCACCTTGGGCAGGTCCCGGTCGAGGACGATGACGTCGTAGTCGACCTCGTCGGCGCGGGCGAGGGCCGCCGCACCGTCGTAGGCGACGTCGACGGCCATGCCTTCGCGGCGCAGGACGCGGGTCACCGAGTCCGCGAGTTCCACGTGGTCCTCGACCACCAGCAGCCTCATGTCTTCCCCCTCGTACGGCGCGTCCCGGGCGTCGGCCAGTCTGCGGCGGTCCGCCGGGCGGCGGTGCACAGCGTGCCGATCCTCCGGTCACAGGCCGGTTACAACGTGCGCTCGGCACCCAGCATGGCATCGACGGCGCCGGCCGGGCCACGGGGAAAGGCGACGGACAGGCGCAGTCCGCCCTCCTCGCCGGGGGCCGCGTCGATCTCGGCGTCGTGCGCGGTGGCGACGGCGGCGACGATGGACAGGCCCAGGCCGTGGCCGTCGGGTGTGCCGACGCGGGCCTCCAGCCGCTGGAAGGGCTGGAACAGCGACGGCACGCTGTCCGGGGGGATCTCGGGTCCGCTGTTGGCGACGACGAGTGTGGGCCGGCCCGCGCGGATGCCGGTGGACACCTTGATCCAGCCGCCGTCCGGGGTGTATCGCAGCGCGTTCTCCACCAGGTTGGTGACCAGGCGTTCGACGAGCCGGGCGTCGCCCTGGGTGTCGGCGGTGTCGAGGGACGTCTCGACGCGCAGGCCGTAGTGGGACGGGTCGGGGCAGCGTTCGTCGAGGACGCCCGCGGTGACCTCGGCGAGGTCGACCGGTCCCTTGCGGTCCAGGCCGCGCTGGCTGCTGGCGAGGGTGAGGAGCCCCTCGATCAGGCGTTCCTGGTTCTCGCCGGCCGCGACGACCCGTTCGCACAGGGCGCGCAGGGACTTGGCGTCGGCGTCCGGGTCGGACAGCTCGACCTCGATCATGGCGCGTTGCAGGGTGAGCGGGGTGCGCAGTTCGTGGGAGGCGTTGGCGACGAAGCGGCGCTGGGCGTCGAAGGCCGTCTCCAGCCGGGTCAGCAGCCCGTCGAAGGTGTCGCCGAGGCCCTTGAGTTCGTCGGCGGGGCCGGTGACCGCCAGCCGTTCGTGCAGATTGTGCTCGGAGATGCGGCGGGCCTTGTCGGCCATCTCGCTGACGGGGCGCAGGACGCGGCCGGCCATCACCCAGCCCAGGGCGACGGAGATGCCGGTCATGCCGCCCAGGGCGATGCCGGATTCGGTGAGCAGGGCGCGCAGTTCGGCCTCGTGCTGCCGGGAGACCAGGTGTTCGATGTCGGTGGTGGGGCGGCCGGGGGCGGGTGAGCCGGGGTCGCCGCCCAGTTCCTGCTTGGTGGTGACGCGGGTGTCCTTGGCGACGGGGCTGCGGGCCACCAGGAAGTAGGTGATGGCCAGCAGCGCCGCGCCGGAGAGCAGGAACAGCAGTCCGTAGAGCAGGGTCAGGCGGAGCCGGGCCGACCAGCGCAGGCGGGGGCGCCGGGTGGTGCTGGCGGTTTCAGATGCGGTATCCGGCATGAGGCACCGTTTCGATGACGGACGGCTCCCCCAGCTTGCGGCGGAGCCGGCTGACGGTGACCTTGACGGTGTTGGTGAAGGGGTCGGCGGCCTCGTCCCAGGCCCGTTCCAGGAGTTCCTCGGCGGAGACGACGGCGCCCCGGGCGGCGAGGAGCAGTTCCAGTACGGCCATTTCCTTGGGAGTGAGGTCGAGCCTGCGCCCGGCGCGGCGGGCGACGCCCTGCGCCGGGATCAGGGAGATGTCGCCGTGGGTGAGGACGGGCGGCACGGCGGGCTGGGTTCGTCTGGCGAGGGCCTGCACGCGGGCCCGCAGTTCCGCGAAGGCGAACGGCTTGGGCAGGTAGTCGTCGGCGCCCAGGCCGAGCCCGTCGACCCGGTCGGCGATGGAGGCGGCGGCGGTGAGCATCAGGACGCGCGCCTCGCCGCCGTTCCTCGTCAGCTCCCGGCACACCTCGTCGCCGTGGAGGCGGGGCAGGTCGCGGTCGAGGACGATGACGTCGTAGTCGCTCTTCCCGGCGCGGTCCAGCGCCTGTTCGCCGTCGAAGGCGAGGTCGACGTCCATGCCGTCCCGACGCAGACCCGTCGCCACGGTCTCGGCCAGTTCACGGTGGTCTTCCACGATCAGCACTCGCATGACCCTCACCCTGGCAGAGCGGCGATAACGCTGACGTAACAGATTTTGTTCCCTCAGTGTAACCACCGGCCCGGTGTCCGCGCCGGACGGTTGGACACGGCCGGCGGCGCACGGGGCCGGGCGGCGAAAATCCGAACTCACCCTTGTAGGCTGGGAGTTGAGGCCGCACCTCGGCCGGCGGTCCGCGTGCGCCCGGCAGCGCCTCCTCGGTCTCGGTGCTCTGCCGGCCGGGGCGCCGGCCGCCCGGAGATTTCGAGGCGGTCCCAACTTCGGTGAGATCGTGGGGGCATGGGCCCCCTCGTGCTACTTTCGCGCACGACCCTGGCGTCCGAGCACTCACGGGGGCGTGGATGGCGGACCGTGAACTCCACGGATACGGGCACCTGCTGGACTCCTACGTACCGGCGGCGACAGGGCTGAACGCCCGGGGCCGCGGGGTCCGGCCCGCCCACACCCGCGGGGCCCCGGTGCTGCGGATCTACGGGGGGCGCGGCACCGGGAAGACGGCGGTCTGCCGCAGGCTGCACGACACCCACGTCAACCGCGCCCATGTCGCCCTGTGGCCCATGACCGACCGGACCGCCCCGCCGGCCGGCCCGGGTGACGAGGCGGGACTCCTGGCGTCCCGTCCGCTGGCGGCGCTGGCCTGGCTGGTGCACGAACTGGACGCCGACGTACCGGTGTTCGGCCGTATCCCGTTCCCCCGCTTCACCTACGGACTGGTCGCCGCCACCGTCTGGCAGGACGCCGCGCCGGACGCCGGGGGGCCGACGGTGGCGGAACTGGCCGACTTCCGGGCCCGCCGGACGGCCCTGCTGGCCGCGCTCGCCGACGGCCCCGGCCGGGCGCCGGTGGTGCAGCGCTTCGGGGCGTTCGCCGAGGCGCTGCTGCCCCTGGTGAGCTGGCTCGCCCCGGCGCTGGCCCCGCTGGAGGACCTGCTGCGGCAGTTCGTCCGGCAGGCGTCCGGCGGCACCCGGCCGCACGCGGCCGCCCTGCGCTGGTGGGACGGCCAGGACCTGCGGGTCGCGGGCACCGGCATCGAGCGGGTCCTCCGCTACGCGCAGACCCTGCACCACCAGGTCCCGGCGGCCGCCCGCGGCAAACTGGAGGAACGGCTGGCCGCCGCGTTCCTCGCCGACATCGACGCCTACCACCGGCGGCCCCACCTGCTCAGCAGACCGCTCCCGCTGATCGTCCTGGACGACACCCACACCGGCACCGGCGAGCGCCTGTTCGACCTGCTGGTGACCGCGTACGCCACCGCCGCGGGGCCCGACAACGCTCGCGGCGGGGAGGTCCGCCGCCCCGTCCTGGTCACCACCGTGCTGGGCGCGGCGCCCCCGCCCGGGGCGGCCCGGGAGCGGACGCCGGTCGAGATGTCCCGGATCGGCGCGCTGGACTGGCGCAGCCCGGACAGCGAGGCCCCCGAGGAGTGGCAGGTGTGGGTCAGGGCCCCGGCGCTGCGGGCGGACGGCATCGCCCCCGCCCTCGGCGCCGACTGCCCGCGCGGTCTGCCGAACCTGATCGAGCAGATCAGCGCGGGCCGTGCCGGGCTGGCCCGGCCGCTGGTCGAGGCCGCCGGACGGGACCTGCTCGCCGGGGAGCACAGTCTGCTGCGCCGCAACCCTCCCGCCGCGCTGGGCCGCACGCTGCTCGCCCTGCCCCCGGCGGACCCGGCGGCGCGGGACCGGACCGTCGCCGACGTCCTGCTGCGCTACCTGGTGCCCGACCCGGAGCTGATCGGCCCGCTGCTGCGGCGGGCCGTGCCGGTGAGCGCGGACGACGTGCCGCACGCCCCGGGGGCGGATGCCGAGGCGGACCGGGTGTCGGCGTTCCTGCGCGCCGGGCACTGGGAGCGGTCCCCCTGGGCGTCCCGGGCGGGCGAGCCGGGTCCGGTCCCGCCGGTCGCCGACCGGGCGCTGCGGGAACTGCTGCTGCACAGGCTGCGCGCCGAGTGCTCCCCGGCGTCCGGGGCGCCGGACGCCCATCTCACCTGGACCCGGCTGCACTCCGCCGCGCTGGACGACGAGCGGGTGCCGGCGGCCGTCCGGCTGCACCACGCCCTGGCCCTGGGCCGGCGGGAGCGGGCCGTGTCCGGGCTGCACGCGCTCCTGCGGGTGCTGGACCGTCCGGCGTGGCTGGCCGCGGTGCAGACCGTCTGCGCCGCCCCGCATCCGCCGGACGGCTACCCGGTGCGGCGTCCGGAACCCCCCGAGCCGTGCCGGACCTGCCTCGACCTGCCGTCCGAGGGTGGCGGCGCGCACCGGGACATCGCCCGTCTGGTGACCCTGCTGTGGGACCAGTCGACGCTCTGCGCGCTCTACCCGGACGACCCGGACAGCCCCGACAACCGGCTGCGGCTGCTGCTCACCGGCTCCCACCTCGCCGACGACGAGGGGGTCACGGCGGAGGCCGCCCGCCGCTGGCCGGCGCTCCTCGCCCGGGGACACAGGGTGCCCGAGCTGCCCGTACCACCGACCGGAAGGGGAAACTGACGTGCCGGCACCCCAGTTCTGGCCCGCCTACGTGCTGATCGGCGGCTCGATCGCGCTCCTCGTCGTCCTGGCACTGGCCGTGTGGCTGGGCTGGCGGGCCGGTCTCGTCCCCGTGGTCCGCGGCGTCCTCGTCGCCGGCTGCCTGGTCCTGGCGGCCGGTGCGGTGGGCGTGATCGGCTGGGCGGCCGGGCTGCCCGACTACTGCCAGAGCGGGAACGAGCGGCTGGTCGAGGAGGACGGCCAGTGCGTCGGCATCAGCGACGGCGGCTATGTGTTCGACGAGCGGCTCGCCGCCGTGTCGCACCGGATCGAGCGGCTCAACGACCGTGTCACCGAGGGCGGCACCCCGTACGCCACGATCGCCCTGATGATCCCCATGACCCCGGACGAGGAGAGCGAGGCGGAGCGGGCGCAGCTCCTGCGCGAGGTGCAGGGGGCCTATCTCGCGCAGTACCAGGCCAACGTGGTCCGCGAGGAGGACGTGCCCGTCCGGCTGGTCCTCGCCAACCCGGGCCGGGACCTGGGCCACGGGCGGCGCGTGGCGGACTGGCTGGGCGAGATGGCCCGCTCGCCCGAGGACCGGCTGCGGGTGGTGTTCGGCTTCAATCTGAGCGTCCGGGCGAACGCCGACACCATCGGCTACCTCACCCGGGAGAAGCACATCCCCGTGGTGGGCGGGCCGATCACCGCCACCGGCCTCGCCAACGACGCGGACGGCCGCTACCCGGGGCTGGTGAAGGTGGTGCCGTCCAACCTGGACCAGGCCAACGCGCTGCGGTCCTACCTCGGCGAGGACGCCGCGAAGACCTTCCTCATCCAGGACCGCAGCAGCACCGACCTGTACTCCGAGTCGCTGCGCCAGGCGTTCGGCGCGGTGACCCGGGGCTCGGCCAGCGATCCGCAGGAGTACGACCCGACGCAGGTGACGAAGAACGACTTCGCCATGATGGTCAACAACCTCTGCGACTCCGAGGCCACCACCATCTACTTCGCCGGCCGGCCGCCCGCGCTGGCGCTGCTCATCAACGCGCTCGGCGAACGCGGATGCCGCCAGCGGCACTTCCGGGTGGTCACCGTCTCCGGGGCCTCCACGATCGCCTTGGAACCGGACCTCGACTGGGGCGCGCTCACCCGGGGCAAGGGCCTGACCGTGGAGTACGCCACCATCACCCACCCGGACGCCTGGGCCGCCCCGAAGAAGGCCGGCGACCCGCGGCCGCCCGCGACCGGCGGCTCCCCCGACGCCCTGGCCGCCCTCACCGATCTGCTGGAGGCCAATCCCCCGTCGAGGATCGGGCCCACCGACCTGTCCGACGGCCGCACCATCACCATGTACGACTCCGCGCTCACCGCCGTCACCGGCATCGTCAAGCGGGGCGCCCCCAAGGGCGAGGTGCCGACCCTCTCCGGCATCGAGGAGACCTGGCGGCGGCTGCGCGGCGCGCACAGCGTGAAGGGGGCGAGCGGCTGGATCTGCCTGGACAACAACGGCACTCCGTACGACAAGGCGGTGGCCATCGTCCGGCTGGTGCCCTCGGGCGGCGACAGCGCGGGCGGGCACCTCGACTTCCGGGGGATCGCCTGGCCGACCGGGAAGCCGCTGACCGCCAAGCGGTGCGCGGACATACGGGGCTGAACCCGCCCGCGCGTGCCGTCACGACTCGCCGCCCCGGCCCCGCCGCGCGTCCCGGGGCGGTGAGACGGTGGAGCACCGGTCGGGCCTGTCGGACGCGGGCCGGACGGGCCGGGACCGGACGGTGTCCGCCCCGACGGTGATCACATCGCGAGACGCCGTTGCGTCACGCCCCTGACCAGGCGTTTCCTCGCACGGTGGAGAGTGAACGAAGCGAACACCGCAGTACCGACGACGCCGGCGGCGACCGCTCCGCGCGGCGTGCCGTCACCGTCTTCCCCGTCCTGGTGCTCCTGGCTGGTGCCCTCGGCCTGCTGCTGCCGGGGAGTTTCACCGGGTGGAGCGAGGCGGTGCCGTATCTGCTGGGCGTGGTGATGTTCTGCATGGGCATCACCATGAGCCCGCGGGACTTCCGCGGCGTCGCCCAGCGGCCCTGGGCGGTGGCCCTCGGGCTGGTCGCGCACTACGTCATCATGCCGGGCCTCGGCTGGGCCGTCGCCCATCTGCTGGGGCTGCCCCCGCAGTTGGCCGCGGGTGTCATCCTGGTCGGCTGCGCGCCGAGCGGCACGGCGTCCAACGTGGTGACGTATCTGGCGCGCGGCGATGTCGCCCTGTCCGTGTCGGTCGCCACCGTCTCGACCCTGGTCGCCCCGCTGGTCACCCCGCCGCTGACCCTGCTGCTCGCCGGCGAGTACCTGCCCGTCGACGCCGGTTCGATGGTGACCGACATCCTCAAGACGGTGCTGCTCCCGGTCCTGGCGGGCCTGGTCGTCCGGCTGGCCGCGGGCCGGTACGTCACCCGGGCGCTGCCCGTCCTGCCGTGGCTGTCGGCCCTCACCGTCGCCGTCATCGTGACCGTGGTGGTGGCGGGCAGCGCCGGTGCCATCAAGTCGGCGGCCGGACTGGTCTTCGTCGCGGTGGTGCTGCACAACGGCCTGGGGCTGGCGCTGGGTTACGGTGCCGGGCGGCTCGGGCGGCTCGGCGAACCGGCCAGCCGGGCCATGGCCTTCGAGGTCGGCATGCAGAACTCCGGTCTCGCCGCGTCCCTCGCCACCGCCCACTTCAGCCCCCTCGCCGCCCTCCCGGCCGCGATCTTCTCCGTGTGGCACAACGTCTCCGGCGCCCTGGCCGCCGCCTGGCTCTCCCGCCGCCCCCGCTGACCCGGGGCCCTCGCTCGGGCGCCGGCCGCTCAGTCGGCGGCGAGCACCGTGCCCCCGGTGATCAGTCGCGCAACGCCTCGATCACGCTGGTGAGGTGGGCGCGGACGGCCTCCTCGGCCGCCCTCGGGTCCCTGGCCTCGATCGCCTCGATCATGGCCAGGTGCTCGTTCAGGGACTGCTGGGGCCGGCCCGGCCGCAGCGCCAACTGGAAGCGGTGCCGCACCAGTTGGGCGTTGAGCCGCTCCAGCAGCTCCACGGCCGTCCGCTGGCCGGAGAACTCCCGGATGCGCGTGTGCAGTTCGTGGTTCAGCTCCGAGTAGGTCAGCGGCTCGCCGCCGGCCACGGCCTTGCGCATCGCCGTGCCCAGCTCCTTCAGCTCGGCGAGCTGCCCGTCGTCGACGGCGACCGCCGCCTTCGCCGCGCACAGCCCTTCGAGCACCAGCCGGCACTCGGTGATGGCGACCGCTTCCTCCACGGTCACCACCCGGACCCGGGACCCGCGGTTGCGGATGCGCTCGACCAGCCCTTGTGCCTCCAGGTCGATCAGCGCGGCCCGGATGCTGGCCCGGGTCACGCCGAACTGCTCGGCCAGCTCGTTCTCCACCAGCCGCTGGGCCGGTGCCATCTCGCCGCGCAGGATCGCCTGCCGCAACTGCCCGAGGGCGAGCCGCTTGGCCTGCTCCCCGGTGCTCGGACGGGCTTGTTCCGGCATCGTGCCCTCCCTGGATGAGTGCCTGTCGAACCTAAATCTAGCCAGACAAGATTGTCAACAATTTTGTTCGCCCGATTGGGGCGGTTGCCTCACGTCCCGGCGGGCGCGGCCGTGGTGCCGCGGATCTCCAGCGCGGGCGCGGTGAGCTGGACACCACCCGCTCCCCCGGGCGCCGCCAGCCTGTCCAGCAGGCAGCGGGCGGCGCGGCGGCCGATCTCGTGGCCGGCGTGGTCGACGGTGGTGAGCCACAGGTGCCGCAGCCTGGCGATGCCGGTGTTGTCGTAGCCGACCACGGACAGGTCCCGGGGCACCCGCAGGCCGAGGCCGTCCGCCGCCGACAGGACGCCGACGCAGGCGATGTCGTTGACGGCGAAGACGGCGGTGGGCCGGTCGGGGCCGGCGAGCAGCCGCACGGCGGCGCGGTGGCCGCCCTCCTCGGTCATGTCGCTGGGCTCCACCACCGCCCGGCCGGCCAGGCCGTGCGCCGCCATCGCCGACTCGAAGCCGCGCCGGCGCAGGGCGCCCACCTCCCCGTATCCGGCGATGTGCGCGATGTGCCGGTGGCCGAGGCCGATGAGGTGCTCGGTGGCCAGTCGCGCCCCGCGCTCGTCGTCGCCCGCGATCACGTCCACGCCGGGCGGCACGGCCTCCCGGGCGCCGGCGACGACCACGGGGACGCGTGCGGCGACCGGGCCGAGGGCGGCCGGGTCGGGCAGGGTGCCGACCACCACCAGGCCGTCCACGCCGAGGTCGGTGAGGGGTCCGGCGGGGTCCTGGCCGGTGCGGCGGTTGAGGCGGGCGTCGGCCAGCAGCATGTAGAGGCCGTGGTGGTGCAGCAGGGAGTTCAGGCCGTCGAGGAGGTCCACGAACCAGGGGTTGCGCAGGTCGTTGAGGAGGACGCCGACCGTGCGGGTGCGCTGTTCGCTGAGGCTGCGGGCCGCCGCGTTGGGCCGGTAGCCCAGTTCCCGTACCGCCCTCAGCACGGCCTGGCGCTTGTCGGCGCCCACCCGGCCGGAGCCGCGCAGCACCAGCGACACCAGTGACTTGGAGACACCCGCCCGGTCGGCCACGTCGCGGATGGTCGGCTGTTTCATGGCTGGACCGTTCCACGGCCGTCTACGGCTGTCAAAGCCTTGACACCGTGCGCGGAGGGCCCCGAATGTGGCGCGTACAGGCTGTGGACCGGTCCAACGAAGGGCTCGCGTGGTTCTCATGGTGGATGCACTCGGTGTCGCCGTCGTCGGTTTCGGCTGGATGGGCCGGGCGCACACCCGGGCGTACGCCCGGGTCCGCCACCACTACCCGCTGCTGCCGCTGCGCCCGGAGCTGGTCGCGGTCGCCGAGGAGGTGCCGGGGCGGGCCGCGCAGGCCGCCGCGCAGTTCGGGTTCGCGTCGGTCACCCGGGACTGGCGGGAGATCGCCGCCGATCCCCGGGTCGGGGCGGTCAGTGTCACCGCGCCGAACTTCCTGCACCGCGAGATCGGCGTCGCGATGGCCGAGGCGGGCAAGCACCTCTGGATCGAGAAGCCGGTCGGCCTCACCGCCGGCGACGCCCGCGCGGTGGCCGACGCGGTCGCCGCCTCCGGCGTGCGGAGCGCGGTCGGCTTCAACTACCGCAACGCGCCCGCCGTGGAGGCCGCCCGCGACCTGATCGCCTCCGGTGCGATCGGCACCGTCACGCACGCTCGCATCCGGCTGTTCAGCGACTACGCCGCCCACCCGGAGGCGGCGCTGACCTGGCGTTTCGAGCGGAAGCGGGGCGGCAGCGGGGTGCTGGGAGACCTGGCCTCGCACGGCGCGGACCTCGCCTGGTTCCTGCTCGGCGACATCGCCTCGCTCACCGCGGACACGGCGGTCTTCGTGCCCGAGCGGGCCCGCCCGGCCGCCGCCACCGCCGGCCACTCCCGGGCACCGGGCGGCCCACCGGGCCCGGTGCAGAACGAGGACTACGTCTCCTGCCTGCTGCGGTTCGCCTCCGGCGCCCGCGGCGTGCTGGAGGCGTGCCGGGTCTCGGTCGGCGAGCAGAACACCTACGGCTTCGAGGTGCACGGCACGCGCGGCGCGGTGTTCTGGGACTTCCGCCGCATGAACGAGCTGGGCGTCAGCCGCGGCACCGCCTACCAGGACCAGCCGGTGAGCCGGGTGTACGCCGGCCCCGGCCACGGCGAGTTCGGCGCCTTCCAGCCGGGCGCCGCCAACGCCATGGGCTACGACGACCTGAAGGTGATCGAGGCGTACCGCTTCCTGCGGTCCGTCGCCGAGGGCACCGCGCACGGCACCACGCTCACCGACGCGGTGCGCACCGCGGCCGTGCTGGACGCGATGGTCCGCTCGGCGCGCGACGGCACCTGGGTGAGCGTCGATCCGGTCGCGTGACCTCCCCGCCCGCAAGGACCCGTAAGGAGCACCGCATGCGTATCGGCATCCTCGGTCTCGGCCGGATCGGCGTCTTCCACGCCGAGACCCTCGCGGGGCTCGGCGCGGTCGAGTCCCTCGTCGTGTCCGACCCGGCGGCGGGGGCCGCGCGGGCCGCCGCCGAACGGTTCGGGGCCCGCCTCGCCGACTCCCCCGAGGCGGTGCTGGCCGCCGGGGTGGACGGGCTGGTGATCGCGGCGGCCACGGACGCGCACCCGGCGCTGATCCGGGCCGGGGTCGAGGCGGGGGTGCCGGTGTTCTGCGAGAAGCCGGTCGCCCGGACCATGGCCGGGGGCACGGCGGTCCGCGAGGCGGTCGCGGGGCGGGACGTGCCGGTGCAGATCGGCTTCAACCGGCGCTTCGACGCCGGGTTCACGGCGGCCCGGCAGGCGGTGCGCCGCGGCGAGCTGGGCCCGCTGCACACCGTACGGTCGACCACGCTCGACCCGGCGCCGCCGCCGGCCGCCTACGTCGCCGCCTCCGGGGGGATCTTCCGGGACTGCTCGGTGCACGACTTCGACATGATCCGCTGGGTGACGGGCCGCGAGGTGCGGGAGGCGTACGCCGTCGGCGGCAACCGGGGTGCCGCGTACATCCGCGAGGCCGGGGACGCCGACACCACCGGCGCGGTCCTCACCCTGGACGACGGCACGATCGCGATGGTGTCCAACAGCCGGCACAACGGGCGCGGGCACGACGTGCGGATGGAGCTGCACGGGTTCGCCGACTCCCTCGCGGTGGGCCTGGAGGACCGGCTGCCGCTGCGCTCGGCCGAGCCCGGCGCGAGCTTCCCCTCCGGTGTCCCGCACGACTTCTTCATGGACCGTTTCGCGGCCGCCTACCGGGCCGAACTCATCGCGTTCACCGAGGTGGTCGCCGGGGCCCGGCCCTCGCCCTGCACGATCGAGGACGCGCTGGAGGCGGGCTGGATCGCGGAGGCGTGCGCGCTGTCCCTGCGGGAGCGCCGGCCGGTGACGGTGGAGGAGGTGCGGCGGGCCTGACCCGGCCCGCCGCCCGCCGCCGGGTCAGGCCCCGCAGGAGCGCAGGAACCGGCGGGTGCGTACCGCGATGGGCAGCGGCCGGTCCGGTTCGCAGGGGTACATGTCCTGCTCGACGATGGCGAACAGGTCCACGCCGAGCCGCTGGGCGGCCGCCAGCACCGGTTCCAGCGCGGGCACCCCGCCCGGCGGTTCGCACATCACCCCGCGCCGGACGGCCGGGCCGAACGGCAGTCGCCGCTCGCGCACTTCGGCCAGGACGTCGGGGTCGACCTGCTTGAGGTGCAGGTAGCCGATGCGTTCGCCGTAGGTCTCGATGAGCCGGACGCTGTCGCCGCCGCAGTAGGCGTAGTGCCCGGTGTCCAGGCAGAGGTTCACGAGACCGGCGTCGGTGGCGTCGAGGAAGCGTTCGACGTGTTCCTCGGTGTCGAGGTGGGTGTCGGCGTGCGGGTGGACGACGATGTCGAGGCCGTACGTCTCCCGCACCTCGCGGCCGAGGCGCTCCATGCCCTCGGTGAGGTGGGTCCACTGCTCGCGGGTCAGCTCCGGGGGTTCCAGGATCTCGGCGGTCTTGTCGTCGCGCCAGAAGGAGGGGATGACGACGAGGTGCCGGGCGCCCATGGCCTGGGTGAGGGCGGCGACCCGGCCGACCTGTTCGCGGGTGGCGTCCCATTCGGCGGGGCCGCGGTGCAGTCCGCAGAAGATGGTGCCCGCGGAGACCTTCAGGCCGCGCCGGTCCACCTCGTCGGCGAGGCGGGCCGGGTCGGTGGGCAGATAGCCGTAGGGGCCCAGTTCGATCCAGGAGTAGCCGGCCTCGGAGACCTCGTCCAGGAAGCGCTGCCAGGGCACTTGGCGGGGGTCGTCGGGGAACCAGACGCCCCAGGAGTCGGGGGCGGAGCCGACCCGGATGCGGTCGAGCGCGGCGGCCATGTCAGGTGTTCCCTTCCCTCGGGGAGGTCACGGGGGTCCGCGGGTCCCGCTGGTCGGGGAGCGTCCCCGCGCCGACCGCGCCGGCCCGCGCCAGTTCGTGCCGGAGAGCGGCGAGTTCGGTGCCGCCCGCCATGTGGTGGGTGAGGTCCTCCAGGGTGGTCTCGCCGCGGTCGGCGGAGAGTTCGAGCGTGCCCAGGCGCAGCACGCTGAAGTGGTCGCCGACCAGGTAGGCGTGGTGCGGGTTGTGGGTGATGAAGACGACGCCGAGGCCGCGTTCGCGGGCGGCGGCGACGTACCTGAGGACCACCCCGGACTGTTTGACGCCGAGGGCGGCGGTCGGCTCGTCGAGGATGAGGACGCGGGCGCCGAAGTGCACGGCGCGGGCGATGGCGACGCACTGGCGCTGGCCGCCGGAGAGAGTGCCGACGGGCTGTTCCAGGTCGTCCAAGACGATGCCCATGGCGCGCAGTTCCTCGTCGGCGGTCCGTTTCATCCGGGCGATGTCGAGGCGGCGTACGGGCCAGGGTCCCTTGGTGAGTTCGGAGCCGAGGAAGAAGTTCCGCCACACCGGCATCAGCGGGACGACGGCCAGGTCCTGGTAGACGGCGGCGATACCGCGGTCCAGGGCCTCGCGCGGGGTGGTGAAGCGGACCGGTTCGCCGTCGACGAGGAACTCGCCCTCGGTGTGCTGGTGCAGCCCGGAGATGATCTTGATGAGGGTGGATTTGCCGGCGCCGTTGTCGCCGAGCACGCAGGTCACCCGGCCCGGGTGGACGGCGAGGTCGACGCCGTGCAGGGCGCGGATGGTGCCGTAGGACTTTCCGGCGCCGCGCAGTTCGGCCAAGGGGGAGTCGGTCATGGGCTCACCTCCGGGTCGCCGTGCGGCGGACCCACAGATTGACGAGGACGGCGCCGATCAGCATCACGCCGAGGAAGGTCTTGAACCAGTCGGGGTTCCAGCCCGCGTAGACGATGCCCTGGTTGACCATGCCGAACATGAAGGCGCCGAAGACCGGGCCGATCGCGGAGCCGTAGCCGCCGGTCAGCAGGCAGCCGCCGATGACGGCGGCGGCGATGTAGATCAGCTCCTGGCCGACGCCCTCGCCGGACTGCACGGTGTTGAAGGAGAACAACTGGTGCATGCCGACGAACCAGGCACCGAACCCGACCAGCATGAACAGCGAGATCTTGGTGAAGGTGACGGGCACGCCGACCGCGCGGGCGCTGTGCCGGTCGCCGCCGACGGCGAAGACCCAGTTGCCGTACTTGGTGCGCAGCAGCACCCAGGTGGCCAGGGCGGCGAAGACCAGCCACCACACCACCGTGATCTTCACCTGGACGCCGCCGACGTCGAAGGAGGACGCGAAGAGGGCCTTCGCCTGGCCGAAGCCCTCCATGTCGCTGATGTCGTCGGTGGCGACGTTGCCGGTGACGAGTTTGGTGACGGCGAGGTTGGCGCCCTGGAGGATCAGGAAGGTGCCGAGGGTGACCAGGAAGCTCGGCAGTCCGGTTCTCACCAGCATCCAGCCGTTGAACGCGCCGACGGCCAGGGAGACCAGGAGGGCGACGACCACGCCCGTCCAGACGTTCAGGGTGAGCTGGTAGCCGAGCATGCCGGCGGTGAGCGCCGAGGAGACCACGGCGACCCCGGAGGACAGGTCGAACTCGCCGCCGATCATCAGCAGCGCCACCGGCAGCGCCATGATCCCGATGGTGGAGGACTGGTAGAGCACCGTCGCCATGGAGCTGCCCTGGCGGACCGAGGGAGCGGCGATCAGGAAGAAGACGAACACGGCGAGCGCGCCGAGGAACACCCCGACCTCGGGCCGGGCCAGCAGCCTGAGCGCCAGGGGGCGTTCCCGGGTCCGCCCGCCGGCCGGTCCCGGTCCGGGCGCCGGCGGCAGGGTGACCGCGGGTCCGGCGGCGCTCATCACCGGGTGCCCTTCGCGGCGAACCCGGCGACCCGCTCGACGTTGGCCTTGTCCACGAACGCCGGGCCGGTCAGCACCGGCTGCTCGCCGCCGCCGCTGTAGTTGCCGTTGTTCTCGTAGAGCCACAGGCCGTCGACGGCCAAGTAGCCCTGGAGGTAGGGCTGCTGGTCGACGGCGAACTCGATGTCGCCCTTGCGGACGGCGCCGGTCAGTTCCTTGTTGAGGTCGAAGGTGGCGACCTTCGCCTTGCCGCCGGTCTCGTCCACCGACTGCACCGCGGCCATCGCGAAGGGCGCGCCGAGGGTGACGACGTGGTCGATGCCGGTGTCCTGCTTGAGCTTGGCGGTGACGGTGGACTGCACGGACGGCATGTCGGTGCCGTTGACGTAGAGGTTCTCGATCGTGCCGTCGAAGGTCTTCTTCACTCCGTCGCAGCGCTGGGTGAGGCCGACGTTGCCCTGTTCGTGGATGACGCAGACGGCCTTCTCGGCGCCGACCTCGTTGAGCTTCCTGCCGAACGCCTCGCCCGCCACGCCCTCGTCCTGCCCGAAGAACTCCAGCAGCCCCATCTTCTTCCAGTCGCTCAGGCCGGAGTTGAGGCCGACCACGGGTATGCCGGCCTGCCGGGCCTTGGCGACGACGCCGCGCAGGGCGTCGGGCTTGGCGAGGGTGACCGCGATGCCGTCGACCTTCTGGTCGATGGCGTTCTGCACCAGGTTGGCCTGGTTGCCGGCGTTGGGGTCGTTGGAGTAGACGAGCTTGACGTTGTCCTTGGCGGCGGCCGTCTCGGCGCCCTTGCGGACGATGTCCCAGAAGGTGTCGCCGGGGGCCTGATGGGTGACCAGGGCGATCGTCATGCGGGGCGTGGCCGCCTTGCCGGCGGAGGCGCCGTCGGCCCCCTCCTCGTCGGCCTTCTTGCCCCCGGAGTCGCTGGAGCAGCTCGTGAGCGCGAGGGCCGCCGCCGCGGCCAGGGCGAGTGCGGGGAGTCCGTGGAAGCGGGCGTGCGAAGAGCGGTCCATCGTTGCTGCACCTCACTGTGCGACGGGGAGCCGTGTGCCGGCGGAAGACGGCCTTGCGCTGGGACCGGATACAAGTCCTTGGCGCTTCCGCTGTCAATACTTTGTCAAGACATAATTTCACCAGCAGGTCCGAATGTCCGTACAAACTATTGACACGGCCGTCCGTGAGTCCTACATCTGGGAGGCGGCATGCCCCCGCCCACCCCCGAGGAGCGTTGCACATGGCCGACTCAGCCCGGCGTTTCGACCTGATCACGATGGGCCGTATCGGGGTCGATCTCTACCCCCTTCAGACGGGCGTATCCCTGGCCGAGGTGCGGACGTTCGGCAAGTTCCTCGGCGGTTCGGCCGCCAACGTGGCGGTCGCCGCCGCCCGGCTCGGCCGGGACGCGGCCGTGATCAGCCGCACCGGCGACGACCCGTTCGGTACCTATCTCCACCAGGCGCTCGCCCGGTTCGGGGTGGACGACCGCTGGGTCACGCCGGTCGGCGCCTACCCGACGCCGGTCACCTTCTGCGAACTCTTCCCGCCGGACGACTTCCCGCTCTACTTCTACCGGCTGCCCAAGGCCCCCGACCTGGAGATCCACGCCCACGAACTGGACCTCGACGCGATCCGCGCCGCCCGGGTCTTCTGGGTCACCGGCACGGGCCTGAGCGAGCAGCCGAGCCGCTCCGCCACCCTCGCCGCCCTCGCGGCCCGCGCCGGGGCCGGCGTCACCGTCTTCGACCTGGACTGGCGCCCCATGTGCTGGCCCGACCCCGGCACCGCCCGGCCGCACTACGCCGAGGCCCTGCGCCACACCACCGTCGCGGTCGGCAACCTCGACGAGTGCGAGATCGCCACCGGCGTCCGCGAACCGCTGGCCTGCGCCGAGGCGCTGCTGGCGGCCGGGGTGGAGCTGGCCGTCGTCAAGCAGGGCCCGCACGGCGTCCTGGCCGTGCACCGGGACGGCACGGCGGTCCGGGCGCGGCCGGTGCCGGTGGAGGTGGTCAACGGCCTCGGCGCGGGCGACGCGTTCGGCGGCGCCCTCGTCCACGGCCTGCTGTCCGACTGGGACCTGGAGCGCACCGTGCGCTACGCCAACGCGGCCGGCGCCCTGGTCGCCTCCCGGCTCGCCTGCTCCGCCGCGATGCCCACCCCGGACGAGGTCGACACCCTCCTGGCCACGGACGGAGCCGCCTCGTGACCCTCGGCATCCCCGACCTCACCGCCGTCCGGGCCCGGCGCCCCGAGGCGGTCGCCGAGGCCGCCGCCCGCCGGACGCGCCGCCCGCTGCTCGGCGCCGGCGGCCGGCTGATGATCGTCGCCGCCGACCATCCGGCGCGCGGCGCGCTCGGTGTCGGCGACCGCCGGCTCGCCATGGCCAACCGCGCCGACCTGCTGGAACGGCTGTGCACGGCGCTGTCCCGGCCCGGCGTGGACGGGGTGCTGGCCACCGCCGACGTGCTGGAGGACCTGCTGCTGCTCGGCGCGCTGGAGAACAAGGTCGTCATCGGCTCGATGAACCGCGGCGGACTGGCGGGCGCCGCCTTCGAGATGGACGACCGGTTCACCGGCCACCGCGCCGAGGACCTCGCCCGGTTCCGCTTCGACGCGGGCAAGCTGCTGCTGCGCGTCGACTACGCCGACCCGGGCTCGCTGGCCACCCTGGAGGCCGCCGCCCGCGCCGTGGACGCGATGGCCGCGCACCGACTGCCGGTGTTCGTCGAGCCGTTCATCTGCCGCCGCGTGTCCGGCCGGCTCCGCACCGACCTGTCCGCCGAGGCGGTCACCCGGTCCATGGCCATCGCCTCCGGGCTGGGCGGCACCTCCGCCTACACCTGGCTGAAACTCCCCGTCACCCGCGACCCGGACGACATGGCCGAGGTGCTCCAGACCTCCACCCTGCCGACGGTCCTGCTCGGCGGCGAGGTCGGCGACGACCAGGAGGGGGCATACGAACGGTGGCGCAAGGCGCTGCGGCTGCCCACCGTGCGGGGGCTGGTGGCCGGCCGGTCGCTGCTGTACCCGGCGCGGGGCAGTGTGGAGGAGGCGGTGGACACCGCCGTAGGACTGCTGTGACGCCCGCACCGCCCCGCCGCCGTCCGCCCTGACGCGACGCCTGTGCCGCCCTGACGAGGAGGAGACACCCGATGACGCACCACCTTTCCGCGGGCAAGGCGCGGAGCGGTCCCTACTCCGTGCTGGTCACCCCCGAGTCCGCGGGCTGGGGGTACTCCGGCCTGCGGGTGCTGCCGCTGGAGCCGGGCGGCTCGCACGCCTTCGGCACCGGTGACAGCGAGTGGATCGTGCTGCCGCTCGCCGGGAGCTGCACGGTCACGGTCGACGGCACCGCCTTCCGGCTCACCGGCCGCGATGATGTGTTCAGCGGCGTCAGCGACTTCGCGTACGCGCCGCGGGACGCCCGGGTCACCGTCGACTCCCCCGGCGGCGGCCGGTTCGCGCTCACCGGCGCCCGCTGCGGGCGCCGGCTGCCCGCCCGCTACGGGCCGGCCTCCTCGGTCCCGGTCGAGCTGCGCGGCACCGGCGACTGCTCCCGCCAGGTCAACAACTTCGGCGCGGCGGACGTCTTCGAGTGCGCCAACCTCATCGCCGTGGAGGTGATCACCCCGGGCGGCAACTGGTCGTCGTTCCCGCCGCACAAGCACGACGAGCACCGGCCCGGCGAGGAGTCGGAGCTGGAGGAGATCTACTACTTCGAGTTCACCGGCCACGACGGCACCCCGGGCCTGGGCTACCAGCGGGTCTCCCCCTCCGGGCGGGGCCGGGGCACGGACGTGCTGGCCGAGGTGCGCGACGGCGACGTCGTCCTCGTCCCCGACGGCTGGCACGGCCCGTCGATGGCCGTGCCGGGCCACCACATGTACTACCTCAACGTCATGGCGGGCCCCGGCGACGACCGGGCCTGGCTGATCCGCGACCACCCCGACCACGCCTGGGTCCGCGACACCTGGCCGGACCGGCCGGCCGACCCCCGGCTGCCCCTCTACACCGCTGCGGAGAGGTCCGTATGAGCGCCCGCACCCGCCGACTGACCACCGCCCAGGCCCTGGTGCGGTTCCTCGCCGCCCAGTACACCGAACGGGACGGCGTGCGGCACCGGCTGATCACCGGCACCTGGGGCGTCTTCGGCCACGGCAACGTGGCCGGGATCGGCCAGGCCCTGGTGGAGTACGCCGATGTCATGCCGTTCCACCAGGGCCGCAACGAACAGGCCATGGTGCACGCCGCCGTCGGCCACGCCCGGCACCTGGACCGGCTGTCCGCGCAGGCGGTGACCACCTCGATCGGGCCCGGCGCCACCAACCTGGTCACCGGCGCCGCCCTCGCCACGATCAACCGGCTGCCCGTCCTGCTGCTGCCCGGCGACTACTTCGCCTCGCACGCCGCCGACCCGCTGCTCCAGCAGTTGGAGCACCCCCTGGCGGGCGATGTGTCGGTCAACGACGCGCTGCGGCCGGTGTCGCGGTACTTCGACCGGATCACCCGGCCCGAGGCGCTGATCCCCGCCGCCCTGCACGCCATGCGGGTCCTCGCCGACCCGGCCGAGACCGGCGCCGTGACGCTCGCGCTGCCGCAGGACGTGCAGGCCGAGGCGTCCGACTGGCCGGAGGAGTTCTTCGCCGACCGGGTCTGGCGGGTCCGCCGCCCCGCCCCCGACCCGCTGGAACTGGCCGACGCCGTCCAGACGGTCCGCTCCGCCTCCCGGCCGCTGATCGTGGCGGGCGGCGGCGTCCACCACAGCGCCGCCGAGGAGGCGCTGGAGGCGCTGGCCGACGCCACCGGCGTCCCGGTCGCGTCCACCCAGGCCGGCAAGGGCTCGCTGCGCCACGACCACCCCGCCGACGTCGGCGCCGTCGGCCACACCGGCACCGCCGTCGCCGACGCCCTCGCCCGCACCGCCGACCTGGTGATCGGCGTCGGCACCCGGTACACCGACTTCACCACCGCCTCCGGCACCCTCTTCCGGCACCCGGCCGTCCGCTTCCTCAACCTCAACATCACCGGCTTCGACGCCCACAAGCTCGCCGCGCGCACCCTGGTCTGCGACGCCCGCACCGGCCTGGAACTGCTGACGGAGGCCCTGTCCGGGTACCGCGTGGACCCGGCGTACCAGGCGGAGTACCGCGCCGGCAAGGAGCGCTGGGACCGGGTGGTCGAGGCCGCCTTCCGGGGCGCCGACGACGCGGTGCCGACCCAGACGCAGGTCCTCGGCGCGCTGGACGCGGTGGTCGGCGACACCGACGTGGTGCTCAACGCGGCCGGCTCCCTCCCCGGCGACCTGCACAAACTCTGGCGGGCCCGGTCCCCGCGCCAGTACCACCTGGAGTACGGCTACTCCTGCATGGGGTACGAGATCCCGGCCGCGATCGGCGTGCAGCAGGCCGCGCCCGGCACCCCGGTGTGGGCGCTGGTCGGCGACGGCACCTACCTGATGAACCCCACCGAGATCGTCACCGCCGTGCAGGAGCGACTGCCCGTCAAGCTGGTCCTGGTCCAGAACCACGGATACGCCTCGATCGGCGGCCTGTCCGAGGCGGTGGGCGCCGAGCGCTTCGGCACCGCCTACCGCCACCGCGCCCCCGACGGCACCTTCACCGGCGATCCGCTCCCCGTGGACCTGGCGGCCAACGCGGCCAGCCTCGGCATGGACGTGCTGCGCGCCAAGACCCTCCGCGAGCTGCGCGCGGCCCTCGCGACCGCGCGGGCCGCGACCCGGCCGACGTGCGTGTACGTCGAGACCGACCCGGCACCGACCGCGCCGCCGGCCGAGGCGTGGTGGGACGTGCCGGTCGCGCAGGTGTCCTCCCGGCGGCCCGCGACGGCCGCCCGGACGGAGTACGTACGCGCGCTCGCCGACCGCCGCCGCCACCTGTGACCCGCCGGCCCGGCCCTGACGGCGCCTCAGTGCGCCGCGTCGAGCCGGGCCCGCTGCACGGCGGTCAGCGTCAGGCCGACGGCGGCGAGGTTCTCCTCCAGTTGCGCCGTGGAGGAGGCCCCGGCCAGCGGGAGGACGGGCAGTTCGGCGCCGGTCTGCCAGGCCAGGACGCCCTGGCTGACGGTGGCGCCGGTCTCCTTCGCCACCTCGCGGAGCACCGCCGGCCTGGGGGCGTAGCGGGTGGTCGGTGGTCGTCGTCCCGGTGCGAGACGGCGCGGCGGGCGGTGCCGCGCGCCTCTCCCCGTCCGGGTGAACGCGGACCGTTCACGCCGGTGCGGGGGCGCGGGGCTGGGAGTCTCAGGACCGGCGCCCGCGTGCCGGCGCCGCGTTCCCGACCCGACCGAAGGAGTCCTTGTGCGTTTCCGACACCTGGTGACCGGCGCCCTCACCTCCGCCGCCCTCGCGCTCACCTCGCTGGGCACGGTGGCCGTCACCCCCGCGACCGCCGACCCGTGCGGCTTCTACGAGACCGGCTCCGACGCCTACTACAACCACTGCACCTCGGACGGCTCCCACGTCGTCATCAAGGTCCGCGTCGCCCGCGCGTCGGACTACGAGCGGTGCGTCGGCCCCGGCCGGACCTGGCTGGGCTCGGCGGCCAAGATCCAGAGCGCCCACTACGTCAACCGCACCTGCTGACCCCACCCCTGCCGAGGGCCGGCCCCGGGTCCCCCCGCAACCGGCCCTCACCACCGAGCCTCAGCGGACGAGGCCGATCGCCTCGATCTCGACAGGTTCGCCAGCGCCCGACGGGCCTGGGCCTCGAAATCCCCCGCGCCGACCGTGTTCCCCCGGGCGCCGATCCATTCCCGGGGACGGGAGAACACGTCCGGCCGGCCTCACACCCATCCGCCACCCACCTTTGACACCCCGCTGAAGTGAGTGATTGAGTACTCACATGAAGTCGGAACGGCGTCACCTGTCCACGGCCGAGGAACGGCGGGAGACGGTCCTGCGCACCGCCATCGGCGCCTTCGCCGCCCGGGGCTACTTCGGGACCACCACTACGGAGGTGGCGAAGGCCGCCGGCATCTCGCAGGCGTACGTCTACCGCCTCTTCCCGAACAAGGAGGCGCTGTTCGCCGCGGTCGTCGAGCACTGCTTCGTCCGGGTCCGCGCCGCCCTCGAAGGCGGTGCGGCGCGGGCCGAGAGCGGCTCGCCCGAGGCCGTGCTCGACTCGATGGGCGACGCCTACGCCCGCCTGATCAGCGACAACGACCTGATGCTGGTGCAACTGCACGCCCAGGCCGCCGCGGTCTCCGAGCCGGCGATCAGGGAGACGGTCCGCGCGGGGTACGCCCGCACGGTCGAGTACGTGCGCAGCGCCTCCGGCGGCGACGACGAGCAGGTACAGCGGTTCTTCGCCACCGGCATGCTCTGCCACCTGCTGGTCTCCATCAACGCGGAGGCGGTCTCGGCACCTTGGACCCGGACGCTGACGTCCGGAATCACCCACTACTGAGGGGGACTCACCGGGGACTGGCCGGTTTGGGGCTGGTTCGGGTGACGGCGTGCGGCGAGGCTGGCCCGGCGCACAGCAGCGCGCCCCCGACAGACCGGAGGAAAGCGATGAGACAGCCCCTACGCCGCGTGACGGCGGCGTGCGCGTCAGCTCTGGCCGCGGCCGTCGTGGCCGTCGGCGCCCCGGCGCAGGCCGCGCAGGCGTCGACCACCGCCCACTGCCCGACGTCGACGTCCTTTGCCCTGCTGCCCTCCGGCAGCGGCTTCCTCTTCCCCAACCTGTTCGTCTCGAAGTCCGCATGCGGCTTCGTCGACGGCGGCGCCCCGTACTACTTCACGATCGACAAGGCGACGAGCAACGCATCGGTGCTCGGGAATCCGCCGCGCCCGTACGTCTTCTACAACCTGTCCCTGGTGTGCTCCACCGTGACCGTCAACGGCGACAGCGTCTACGCGACCGGGTGCGCACCGGCATAACCGGGTCCCCCGCCACATCCTGCGCAACGATCGAGAGCCGGTTTCGGATCTCTCCGAAACCGGCTCTGACCTGCGACTCTCGCGAGTCGGGACGACAGGATTTGAACCTGCGACCCCTTGACCCCCAGTCAAGTGCGCTACCAAGCTGCGCCACGTCCCGATGCGTCGTCGCGCGGTGTTCCGTGCGGTGACGCGAACAGAACTTTACCGCACGCCCCGCCGTGCGGTGAAAACGCGTCGGCGCGGCACAATCGGGGCATGGACAGCTCACGCCAGGGCCGCGACCGCGACGACGAGGGGCGGGCGCGCAACGCCCGGCCGCGGGACGGGCTCGGACGCCCCCTGCCGCACGGCGCGCACGGCGTGCCCCGGCAGCCCGAGGGCGTGGTGCGCGCCCCCGAGGAGACCGTGGCGGAGGCGCAACGGCTGCTGGACGAGGGCAAGCCGTTCCACGCGCACGAGGTGTTCGAGGACGCCTGGAAGTCGGGGCCGCAGGAGGAACGGGAGCTGTGGCGGGGGCTGGCCCAGCTCGCGGTGGGGCTCACGCACGCGGCCCGGGGCAACGTCACCGGCGGTGCCCGGCTGCTGCGGCGCGGGGCCGGCGCGGTGGAGGCGTGGGCGTCCGGCTCGGCGCGGCCCCGGCCGTACGGGATGGACCTCGCGTCGGTCGCCGGGTGGGCCCGGGAACTGGCGGCCGACGTGGAGCGCCACGCCGCCGCCGCGGACCGGGCCACCGCCCCCGGCGACGCGCGGGACGCCCCCCTGGACGCGGCCGCGCGGGCGCCCCGGCTGCGGGGGTGAGGTCCGGCCCGGCGGTGGGGTCGGGTGGGGCGTACGGCAGACTCGGGGCGTGCGGACTATTCATGTGATCGGTATCGGTGCGGGCGACCCCGAGCAGCTCACCCTCCAGGCGGTCCGGGCGCTGCGGGACACGGACGTGTTCTTCGTGCTGGACAAGGGCGAGGTCAAGGCGGACCTGGTACGGCTGCGGCACGACATCCTCCGCACCCATGTCCCGGAGGGCACCTACCGGGTGGTCGAGGCCCAGGACCCGGAGCGGGACCGCGGCGCGGGCGGGGCGGCGTACTCCCCCGCCGTCGGCGACTGGCGCAGCGCCCGCGCCGGGATCTACGAGGAGCTGATCGCCGGGGAACTGGGCGAGGATGAGACCGGCGCGTTCCTGGTGTGGGGCGACCCGGCGCTGTACGACAGCACGCTGGGCATCCTGGAGGAGATCCTGGAGCGCGGCACGGTGACGTTCGCGTACGACGTGATCCCCGGGGTCAGCAGTGTGTCCGCGCTGGTCGCCCGGCACCGTACGGGCCTGAACCGGGTGGCGCGGCCGGTGCAGATCACCACCGGACGGCGGCTCGCGGAGGGGCTGCCCGAAGGGGTGGACGACGTGGTGGTGATGCTGGACGCGCACCAGACCTTCCGGCGCTACGCCGACCAGGACATCGACATCTACTGGGGCGCCTACATCGGCACCCCCGACGAGATTCTCGTCTCCGGCCCGATCGCCGAGGCCGCCCCCCGCATCGAGCGACTGCGCGCCGAGGCCCGGGAGCGCAAGGGCTGGATCATGGACACGTATCTGCTGCGCCGCGATCCCGGGAAGTAGCCGCACCCGGGCGGACCGCTCCCACATGCGTGGACCGGGCACCGGTGTGATCGTGGCCGTGTGACAGTCGCCGAGGAAACGCAGCGGAGCGCGCCCGCCCAGCCGCCGGTACTGGACCGTCGGCGCCGCAACGTCGTCTTCGTCACGATCATGCTCGGCATGCTGCTCGCGGCCCTGGACCAGACGATCGTCGGCACGGCCCTGCCGACGATCGTGTCGGACCTGGGCGGCGCCGAGCACATGTCGTGGGTGGTCACCTCGTATCTGCTGGCGGAGACCGTCGCCACGGTGCTGGTCGGCAAGTTCGGTGACGTGTTCGGCCGCAAGGTGGTCTTCCAGGTCTCCGCGATCGTGTTCATCGTGGGGTCGTTCCTGTGCGGCCTGTCCACGAACATGACGCTGCTGATCCTGTGGCGGGCGATGCAGGGCGTCGGCGCGGGCGGGCTGATGGTCACCGCGATGGCGCTGATCGCCGATGTGATCCCGCTGCGCGAGCGCGGCAAGTACCAGGGCGCGATCGGCGCCGTGTTCGGGGTGTCGACGGTCATCGGGCCGCTCCTCGGCGGGCTGTTCACCGACCATCTGTCGTGGCGCTGGGCGTTCTACGTCAACGTGCCGATCGCGGTCGTCGTCGTGATCGCCGCCGCCCGCACCATCCCGGTGGTGAAGTCGGCCGTCCGCCCGGTCATCGACTATCTGGGCATCGCGCTGGTCGCGATCGGCGCCAGCGCGCTGATCCTGGCGACGAGTTGGGGCGGCAACCAGTACGCCTGGGGCTCGGCCGTGATCATCGGCCTGTTCGCGGGCGGGCTGATCGCCCTCGCGCTGTTCTGCTGGGCGGAGACCCGGGCGGCGGAGCCGATGCTGCCGATGCGGCTGTTCGCCAACCCGGTGTTCACGGTCTGCTCGATCCTCAGCTTCATCGTCGGCTTCGCGATGCTCGGCGCGCTGACCTATCTGCCGACCTACCTGCAGTACGTCGACGGCGACTCGGCGACGATCTCCGGTGTGCGGACGCTGCCGATGGTGATCGGGCTGCTGATCGCCTCGGTGTTCAGCGGCAGCATGGTGAGCCGGACCGGGCACTACCGGCTGTTCCCGATCGTCGGCACGGTGGTGATGGGCGCCGGCCTGTACCTGATGTCCCTGATGGGGCCGTCGACGGGGGCGTTCCTGGAGTCGGTGTACATGTTCGTGCTGGGCGCCGGCATCGGCCTGTGCATGCAGGTGCTGACGATCGCCGTGCAGAACACCGTCGACTACTCCGACCTCGGCACCGCCACCTCGGGCGTCACCTTCTTCCGTACGCTGGGCAGTTCCTTCGGCACCGCGGTGTTCGGCACGATCTACGCCAACGCCCTCACCCCCAACCTGCGCGACGGCATCGCCCGCGCGGCGGCCACGGGCACCGCCGACCCGTCGGTGATCCAGCGCGCGGCGACCAGCCCGGAGGGGCTGCACCAGCTTCCGGCGCGGGCGGCGGACCCGATCGTCGGCGCGTACGCGGACACCATCCAGACCGTCTTCCTGTGGACGGTGCCGGTCGCGGCGCTCGGCTTCCTCGTCTCCCTGTTCCTCAAGCAGGTCCGGCTGCGCGACAGCGCGCGGGCGGGCTCCACCGACATGGGCGAGGGCTTCGCCCAGCCGCACGACGCCGACTCGCGGCGGGTACTGGAAGCGTCCATCGGGAAGATCATCGGCCGTACCCGGCTGGACACCGCGCGGCGGATCATCGCGGACAGCGACACGAGGCTGGACGTCGCGGGGGCGTGGGCGGTGATGCAGGTCGAGCTGTTCACGCGGCTGGTGGGGCACGCGAGCCTGGGGCTGATCGCGGCGCGCCGGAGGCTGCCGCCGGAGGTGCTGCTGCCGGTGTTCGACCGGATGGTCGAGGAGGGGTATCTGACCCGGCACGGTTCGCTGCTCTCGCACACCGCGGCGGGGGCGCGGGAGGCGGCCGTCATCGCGGACGCGTGGACGGACTGGCTGGAGGACCGGGTGGAGCAGGACATCGGCCGGCCGACGGACGCGGAGATCCGCGTGGCGGTGGACGCGATCGCCAAGCGGCTGCTGGTGGAGGACCTGAACAGCGGTCTGCCGGAGCGGATGCGACCGCGACGGCCGGTCGGCGCGCACGCCGAGAGCTGACCCCGGGGTCCCGCGTCCATACCCCCGCCGGCACGCCTCAGCGCAGCAGCAGTTGCAGTCCCCCGACGACCGTGGCGGCGATCACCAGTTGCTCGAACAATCGCTGGTTGATCCGGTTCACAGCCCATTTGCCCAACAGCGCCCCGGGCACCACGAACAGCACGAGAGCGGCGTCGAGCAGCAGCGACCGCCCGTCGATCAGCCCCAGCCCCACGCTGAACGGCAGCTTGGAGACGTTGACGATCAGGAAGAAGAACGCCGAGGTGCCCAGAAAACCCAGCTTCCGGAAGCCCGCGGAAAGGAGATACATCGACATCACCGGGCCGCCCGCGTTGGCGACCATCGTGGTGAACCCGCCGAGCACCCCGTACGAGCGGGCCTTGATCCGCCCCGCCCGGGAGCCGGAACCCCCCGCGCCTTCCGTGTCCCCCTCCGGCGGCTCCCCCGCGTCCGCCGTCCGCCGGCGCCACACCGTCACCCCGGCCATCACCAGCAGGATCGCCCCGATGGAGACCCGCTCCGCACCGTCGTCGGCGAACATCAAGAACACCGTGCCGACCACCACCCCCACCCCGACCGCCGGGAACAGCCGCCACAGCGTCGGCCAGTGCGCGTGCCGCCGGTAGGTCAGGACCGCCAGCACGTCCCCGGCGATCAGCACCGGCAGCAGTACGCCGGTGGAGGCGCGGGCGGGCAGCACCGCCGCGAAGATCGCGAGGCTGACCGTGTTGGCCCCGCTCACGGCGGTCTTGGAGAAGCCGACGAGCAGGGCCGCGCAGGCGAGCGCCGCGAATCCCCAGGGGGTGACGTGCCACAGAGTCATCGTGTCCATGCGGACACCGATGCTATGCGCCTAACGGACGGACCCGACCGGCGGGCCCGACCGGCGGGACCGGCCGGAGGGCCTAACCGGTGGTGGCGTACCGCGTCCGCAGTTCCCGCTTGAGGACCTTCATGCTCGGGCCCAGCGGCAGCGCGTCCGTGAACTCCACGCGCCGCGGGTACTTGTGCCGGCCGAGGTGCTCCTTGGACCACTCGGTGACGGCGGCGGCGTCCGGGACCGCGTCCGGGGCGGGCACGATCACGGCGCAGACCTCCTCGCCGTGCAGCTCGTCGGGCAGCCCGATGACCGCGACCTGGGCGATGCCGGGGTGGCGCATCAGGACCTCCTCGACCTCGCGCGGGTAGACGTTGTAGCCGCCGCGGATGATGACGTCCTTCTTGCGGTCGACGATGCGCAGGAACCCCTCGTCGTCCTTGGTGCCGAGGTCCCCGGTGCGGAACCAGCCGTCGACCAGCGCCTCGGCGGTGGCCTCGGGGCGGCCCAGGTACCCGGAGAACACGTTGTGGCCCCGGACGACGACCTCGCCCAGTTCGCCGGGCGGCAGCAGCTCGATCCGGCCCTCGGTCTCGGAGCGGGCGATCTCCACGTCGACGCCCCACAGGGGGTGGCCGATCGTGCCGGGTTTCGCGCCGAACACCGGCTGGTTGACCGACGCCGCCGGGGACGTCTCCGACAGCCCGTACCCCTCGTAGATCCTGGCGCCGAACGCGGCCTCGAACCGCTCCAGCACCGCGACCGGCAGCGAGGCGCCGCCCGAGATGCAGATCCGCAGCTCGGGCAGGGCACCGGCGTCGGCCGCCGCGGCGGCCAGGGCGACGAACATGGTGGGGACGCCGTGGAAGGTGTTGACCTTCTCCCGCACCATCAGCTCGATGGCCCGCGCCGCGTCGAAGCGGGGCAGCAGCACCAGGGTGGCGCCCGCGCGCCAGGTGGAGTTCATCGAGACGGTCTGGCCGAAGGCGTGGAACAGCGGCAGCGCGCCGAGCGCCACGTCGCCGGGCCGGACGTCGTTGGCGTCGAAGGCGTTGACGGTCGCGTTCATCACCAGGTTGAAGTGGCTGAGCACCGCGCCCTTGGGGACGCCGGTGGTGCCGCTGGTGTAGAAGACGACGGCCGGGTCGTCGGCGTTCCGGGTGACGTACGAGGGGAGCGGCTCGGCGTCGGCGGCCAGCTTGGCGAACTCCTCGCCCAGCATCACCACCCGCACCCCGGCGGCGCGGGCGGCGGCGGCTCCGGTCTCCGCCTGCGCGGGGTGGCAGAGCAGCAGGGTGGCGCCGCTGTCGGCGAGCACGTGCCCGACCTCCTCCGCCGACAGCAGCAGGTGCACCGGTACGACCACGCCGCCGGCCGCGGCGATCGCGAAGTACGCCTGCGGGAACTCGGCGGTGTTGGGTGCCATCAGCGCGACCCGGTCCCCCGGCCGCACGCCCAGGCCGGTGAGGGCACCGGCGCGGGCGAGGGCCCGCTGCCACACCTCGGCGAAGGTCAGTCGCAGGTCGCCCTCGACGAGCGCCTCCTTGCGGGGGCGGCGCCGGGCGTTCTCGGCGAGGACGGCTGCGACGGAAAGGGTTGCCATGGGGTGTTGCTCCGTTTCCTGACTGCGGCTCTGGGTGGGGTGGGGGCGCGTCGGCGGGTCAGTGCCGTTCGACCAGCACCGCGCTGCCCTGCCCCACGCCGACGCACATGGTGGCCAGCCCGCGGGCCGCTCCCGTGCGGCGCATGCGGTGGAGCAGGGTGGTGAGGATGCGGGCGCCCGAGCAGCCGAGCGGGTGGCCCAGCGCGATGGCGCCGCCGTAGGGGTTGACCCGTTCGGGGTCGATGCCGAGCTGGTCGACGCAGGCGAGGGCCTGCGCCGCGAACGCCTCGTTGAACTCGGCTTCCTCGATGTCGCCGACGCTCCAGCGGGCGCGGTCCAGCGCCTTGCGGGTGGCGGGGACCGGGCCGAGGCCCATCACGTCGGGGTGGACGCCGGCCGAGGCACCGGCGACATAGCGGCCGAGGGACTCCAGGTTCAGCTCGTGCAGGGCCTCCTCGCTGACCAGGAGGAGGCCGGCGGCGCCGTCGTTCATCGGGGAGGCGTTGCCCGCGGTGACGGTGCCGCCGGGGCGGAACACCGGCTTGAGGCGGGCCAGCTTCTCCAGCGAGGTGTCCTCGCGGACGCACTCGTCGGCGGTGACGGTGACGCCGTCGGGGCGCTCGACGGGCAGCAGCTCGTCGTCGAAGCGGCCTTTCTCGCGGGCCTCGGCGGCCAGGTGGTGGCTGCGCAGCGCGAACTCGTCCTGGCGCTCGCGTCCGACGCCGTACCGCTCGGCGACCTCCTCGGCGGTCTCCCCCATGGCGAGCAGTCCGTGCAGGTCCTTCATGGCCGGGTTGACCAGGCGCCAGCCGAGCCGGGTGTCGGCGGTCTCCATGCGGTGCGGCAGGGCCTCGTCGGGCCGGGGCAGCACGAAGGGGGCGCGGCTCATCGACTCCGAGCCGCCCGCCAGGACGATGTCGGCCTCGCCGGCGGCGATGGTGCGGGCGGCGGTGGTGACGGCCTCCAGGCCCGAGGCGCACAGGCGGTTGACGGTGGCGCCGGGCACCGAGTCGGGCAGGCCGGCCAGGAGCGCGGCCATGCGGGCGACGTTGCGGTTGTCCTCGCCCGCCTGGTTGGCGGCGCCCCAGTAGACGTCGTCGATGCGGGCCGGGTCCAGGGCGGGCAGGTCGGCGACCAGGCCCCGGATGACGGCGGCGGCGAGGTCGTCGGGCCGTACGCCGGACAGGGCGCCGCGGAGCTTGCCGATGGGGGTGCGGCGAGCGGCCGCGAAGTGTACGGGGCGCAACGGGGACTCCTGACCGTCGTCGCGCGGTCCGCGACGACCGTTAATTAGCACTGCTAGTTTTGGACTATAGACCGCCGGGCGGCTCCCTGGGAAGATCCCCCCGGCAGACCTTCACCGACGGAGCCGGAGGAACCATGGCCGAGGCGCGCGCCCACGTCCTCAGCGGAGCCCGCGGCAAGATCACCGTCCGCGAGTGGTCCGCCCCGCACCCCCGGTACGTGGCGCTGCTGGTGCACGGCTACGGCGAGCACACCGGCCGGTACGCCGGGCTCGCCGAGGCGCTCACCGCGCACGGCGCGGCGGTGTACGGGCCCGACCACGCCGGGCACGGGACGTCGGAGGGCGAGCGGGTGCTGGTCGAGGACTTCGAGGACCTGGTCGCCGATGTGCGCCGGACGGCGCGACTGGCCCTGGACGCCCGGCCGGGCCTGCCGGTCGTCATGATCGGCCACTCGATGGGCGGGCTGATCGCCGCCCGGTACGCCCAGCGGTACCCGGACGGGCTGACCGCGCTGGTGCTGTCCGGGCCGGTGATCGGGGACTGGGAGCTGCCCCGGCGGCTGCTCGCCCTGGACGACATCCCGGACACGCCGGTCAGCCCGTCCGCGCTCTCCCGGGACCCGGCCGTCGGCGCGGATTACGCGGCGGACCCGCTGGTGTGGCACGGCCCGATGAAGCGGCCGACGCTGGAGGCGTTCGTCCGGATGCTGGAGACCGTCGCCGAGGGCGGTCCGGCCGGTTCGGTCCCGCTGCTGTGGCTGCACGGCGCCGACGACCGGCTGGTGCCGCTGTCCGGCAGCCGGCCGGGCGTCGAGAGGCTGGCCGGCGGGGAGCCGGCCGAGCGGATCTACCCGGGCGCCCGGCACGAGGTGTTCCTGGAGACGAACAGGGCCGCGGTACTGGCCGACCTGACCGGGTTCCTGGCCGGGTGCTGCCCCGCTGAGCCCGGGTTTGCGCTGGTGGCCCGGGGGCACCCGCGTTCGTGGAGTGGTCGCGCCGCGCGGCCCGCGTGACGGCCGTTCGCGGACCCGAGCGCGTGGCACGGAACGCGGCGCCACTGCCCGTACCACCGGAGTCGAAGCGTCAAGGAGCGGCACCGTATGACTGTCGTGAAGAGCACGATCCCCGAATCCGCCCGTCAGGTCACCGGGGACGCCTTGCAGAGCACCCTGGTGGATCTGCTCGGCCTCTCCCTGATCGGTAAGCAGGCACACTGGAACATCGTCGGACCGCGGTTCCGGGCGATCCACCTCCAGCTCGACGAACTCGTCGACGCGGCCCGGTCGTTCTCGGACACCGTCGCCGAGCGGTCCGCGGCGCTGGGCGTCCCGGCCGACGGCCGCCCGGAGACCGTCGCGTCCGCGTTCACCCTGCCCGGTCCGAAGGAGGGCTGGGTGCGCGACAGCGACGTCGTCGCGCTGATGGTCGAGGCCCTGGAGACGGCCATCGCCCGGCTGCGCGAGCGGATCGCGGCCACCGAGGAGGCCGACCCGGTCACCCAGGACCTGCTCATCAGCATCACCGCCGAACTGGAGAAGCAGCGCTGGATGTTCGACGCCGAGAACTGGCCGAAGGACGACTGACCACGGCCCGCGCCGCACACACGCACGACGGGAAGGGGCACCCCCATGGCCGACGCCCTGGAACTGGACACGCTGTGGGAGGACTTCCACCGCGTGGTGAACATGACCTCCGCCGAACTCGCGGACTGGCTGCGGGTCCGCGACGCGGGTGAGACGACCGAGCCGCTGCCGGGCGAGGCGGGAACGCCGACCGGCCAGCACGTCCTGGCGATCCTGCGCAAGCGCCGTACCGATCTGACCGAGGACGACGTACGCGTGATGCGCGAGGTGGTGGACACGGTCACCGCGGAGACGGACGTCGAGAACGAGCCCGTCGCCCAGGACGCCGAGCGCCGGCACCGGCTGATGACGCTCGGGCACGACCCCCTCAAGGCGTAGCCGTGGACCGCGACCGGCGCGTCCTCGCGGAACTCGTCGGCGCGCACGGGCGGACGTACGCCGAGGAGGCGGGCATCCGGCTGCGGGACACCCCGCAGCCGCTGTACCGACTGCTGGTCCTGGCCCATCTGCTGAGCGCCCGCATCCGCGGCCCGGTCGCCGTGGCCACCGCCCGTGCCCTGTACGAGGCGGGGCTGCGCGACCCGCGCCGCATGGCCGACGCTAGTCGGCGGCGGCGGGTCGACGTGCTCGGCCGGGGCGGCTACCGGCGCTACGACGAGCGGACCGCCACCCAGCTCGGCGCGGAGGCCGAGCTGCTGATCGCGCGCTGGGGCGGCGATCTGCGCGCGCTGCGCGAGGAGGCCGGCGGACAGGTTCCCGAACTGCGCCGCCTGCTCCAGGAGTTCCCCGGCGTCGGCCCGGCCGGCGCCGACATCTTCCTCCGCGAGGTCCAGCGGGTCTGGCCCCGGTCGGCCCCCCGCCTGGACCGCAAGGCCCTCCAGGGCGCCGCCCGCCTGGGCCTGCCGGAGGACCCCGACGCCGTGGTGAGGGCCGCCGGTGACACCGAACCGGCGGTCCTCGCCGCCGCGTTGGTCCGCGCGGCCCTGGACCCGGAGGTGGTCCGTGACACCCTGGAACGGGCCGGATGACGTCGGACCGGTCGCAGTCGGCCCGGAGCGTTTCCCGGGCAGAAGGAGACGCTGAAAGTATGATCAAGCGATGTCTGACATGACCGAAACCACGCCGGGCTGGATGACGACCGACGAACTCGAATCGGCCCGCGCCCGCATGCCCATCCTGTACGTCGACGCCGTCCCCGTCCGTGTCGACGACAGCGGCGAAGTCACCAGCGTCGGCCTGCTGCTGCGCATCGGCCCCGACGGGACGGTCAGCCGGACCCTGGTCTCGGGCCGGGTGCTCCACCACGAGCGGGTCCGGGACGCCCTGCTGCGCCATCTGGAGAAGGACCTCGGCCCGGTGGCGCTGCCCCGGGTGCCGGCCTCGCTCCAGCCGTTCACGGTCGCGGAGTACTTCCCGACCCAGGGCGTCACCCCGTACCACGACCCCCGCCAGCACGCCGTCTCGCTCGCCTACGTGGTGCCGGTGACCGGGGACTGCCGGCCCCGGCAGGACGCGCTGGACCTGGTCTGGTTCAGCCCCCAGGAGGCGCTGTCGCCGGCGGTGCAGAGCGAGATGCCGGGCGGCCACGGGGTGCTGCTCAAGCAGGCGCTCGCCCATGTGGGCTGCGTGGCCTGAGCGGCCCCCGGCGGCTCGTCACCGCTGCTCCTCGTCGTCGCTGAGCTGCGGGTCCAGGTCGTCGCGGAGCAGGCCCCGGCTGCCCGTCTGACCGGTCCGGTACGCCACGCGCGCCACCAGGTGGGAGGCGACCGGACCGGTCAGGAACTGGAAGAACGCGATGAGCGCCAGGGTGCCCAGGTCGATGCCGTGGCGCAGGCGCAGCGCGACACCGGCGAGGACGAGCAGCATCCCGAGGGTCTGCGGCTTGGTCGCGGCGTGAGTGCGGGAGAGCACGTCGGGGAAGCGCAGCATCCCGATCACGCCGAGCAGGGACTGCAGGCAGCCGAGGAACATCAGCAGCGCGCCGATCAGGTCGGCGGCCTCGGCGAGGGCGTTCACCGGTGGTCCTCCGTGCCGTCCGGGCGGCGCGCGGGCCGGTCGCGTACCGCGATGAACCGGGCGATGCCCACCGACCCGGTGAAGCCGAGGAAGGCGAGCACCAGCATCACCGGGAAGTAGAACGGGTCGCCCTCCCGCGCGGACTTGGCGCCGATGCCGGCCACGATCAGCGCGGCGGCCACGTCCAGGGAGACCGCCCGGTCCAGCATCGAGGGCCCGTACCAGATCCGGTACAGCAGCAGGGCGCCCGCGACGACGATCATCACCACCGAGGCGGTCAGCAGGGCGTCCTCGACGGCGTGCAGGGTGTTCACGGCGACTGCTCCCCCTCCGGTACGGGCCGGGCGGCGCGGGCGATGTCCTCGGCGGTGCCGAAGGCGCGGGCGACCAGTTCCTCCATGCGCCACACCGAGCGCTTGGCGGCCTCGATCGCGCCGGGGTCGTCGGCGTCCAGGACGTGCAGGAAGACGGTGGCCGTGGCGCGGCGCACCTCGATGACGGAACCGCCGGGCACGTTGGAGACGGCGACGGCGGTGGAGGTCAGCATCAGGTCGCTGCGGCAGCGCAGCGGCACGGCGACGACCGCCGCCCTGAGCGGGGCCCGGGTGAAGATCTGCCGGGTGACGGCGATGCTGGAGGAGTACATGTCGTACAGCAGGTAGGCGACGAGGCGGAGGATGCCCAGGGGGCGCAGCCGCAGGCCGAGGTCGACGGCGGGCAGCGGGAAGGCGAGGCAGACGCAGACCGCGACGAGCACGCCGTTGACCAGGTTGGCCCAGGACAGGGTGCCCCAGAGCAGGACCCAGATGACGGTGAGCCAGGCGATGAGCGGCAGGTCCAGCACCCGGCGGCCGGTGCCGACGCCGATGGTCCAGCGGTAGGGCGGGTGGTCGCTCACCGGTCGAGCACCGCCTCGATGTAGGGGCCGCGGGCGAGGAGTTCGGCGGCGGCGCGGTCGGCGAAGGTGGTCAGGGGGCCGCCGAGGACGGTGTAGAGCAGGCCGAGGGCGACGGCGGCGCAGGTCGCCGTCACCATGGGCCAGGGCAGGTGCCGGGTGGTGGTGATGGACCGGCCGAGCAGACCGGCGGTGACCACGGCCCCGGCGGGGGCGGGGCGGCGGCCGGCGGGCCCGCCGGTCTCCTCGTCGTCGCCGTCGTCGCCGTCGTCGCCGTCGTCGTCTTCGGCGGACTCCAGGACCACGCCTTCCTCCTCGGTGCCGGGCGGCGCCTGCCGCCAGAACGCCAGGTTCCACACCTTGGCCATGACGTAGAGGGTGAGCAGGCTGGTCGCGGCGGACCCGGCGACCAGCGCCCAGGCCCAGTTGCCGCCGTTGTCGACGCCCGCCCGCATCAGGCCGAGCTTGCCGATGAACCCGGACAGCGGCGGAATGCCCGCCAGGTTCATGGCCGGCACGAAGAACAGCACGGCGAGCAGCGGCGCGGACCTGGCGAGGCCGCCGAGGCGGGTGAGTTCCGTGGTGCCGCCGCGCCGCTCGATGAGCCCGGCGACGAGGAACAGGGTGGTCTGCACGGTGATGTGGTGGGCCACGTACACGATCGCCCCGCCCAGCGCGGCGCGGCCGGCGAGGGCGATTCCGAAGACCATGTAGCCGATGTGGCTGATCAGGGTGAACGTCAGCACGCGTTTGAGGTCGGTCTGCGCGACCGCGCCGAGGATGCCGACGGCCATGGAGGCGAGGGCGGCCAGCATCAGCAGGTCGCCGAGGCGGTGGCCGGGGAAGAGCAGGGTCTGGGTGCGCAGCATCGCGTACACGCCGACCTTGGTGAGCAGGCCCGAGAAGACGGCGGTGACCGGGGCGGGCGCGGTCGGGTAGGAGTCGGGCAGCCAGGCGGCGAGCGGGAAGACCGCCGCCTTGATCGCGAAGACGGTCAGCAGCATGGCCTCCAGCAGGGTCCGCACCCCGAGCGGGATCTCCTGGAGCCGGCCCGCCAGTTGGGCGAAGTTGACGGTGCCGGCGACCGAGTAGGCCATGGCGATGGCGACGAGGAACAGCATCGACGAGAACAGCGAGATGATCACGTACGTCGATCCGGCCCGGATGCGGGTGGCGGTACCGCCGATGGTGAGCAGGACGTAGCTGGCGACCAGCATGATCTCGAAGCCGACGTAGAGGTTGACGAGGTCACCGGCGAGGAAGGTGCACGAGACGCCGGCCACCAGGATCAGATAGGCCGGGTGGAAGACGCCGAGCGGGGTGCGCTCGTCGCGGTCGGCCATGCCCTGGCCGAGCGAGTACAGGTGGACGAGCAGGGTGATGGCGCTGGACACGGTGAGCATCAGGCCCGCGAGGCGGTCGGCGACGAGGGTGACGCCGAGCGGCGGGGCGAAGTCGCCGAGATCGACGTGGAGCGGGCCGTGCCGGTCGGCGGCGATCATGAGGATCACGGAGAACACGAAGACGGCGCCGAGCACGGTGAGGCTGATCAGGCGCTTGAACCGGTGCAGCCGGGGTCCGATGGCCAGTTCCAGGCCCATGACGCACAGGGGCAGCAGCACGGGGAGCGGGACGAGCGCGTTCACCTGGTTCCTTCCTTGCCGGGGCCCTCGGGGTCGTCGGGCTGTCCGGGCCGGCCGGGCGGCCGGTCCGGGCCGGCGTCGGCCTGCTCCTCGGGTTCGCGGCCGCTCTCCCCGGGGTCGTTGGAGGGGCCGGCGTCGTGGGCGGGGGCCGGTCCGGGCCGGCCGGCCGCGTCCCGCGCGCCCTGTTCCCGGCCGGCCCGGTAGTCCTCGGGGTCGGCGCCGAGGATGTCGTTCCAGATGTTGCCGGAGACGTCGTTGGTCCTGGCCTGGTAGGCGCGCTCCTCCCGCATCCGGTCGCGCAGTTCCTTGCGGGCGGCGCGGTAGCGGTCGCGCTGTTCCTGGGTGGTGCCGCGCTCGGCGCGCAGCTTGCGGTAGCGGGCGCGCAGTTCGCCGCGCCGGTGCAGGACCTCGGCGCGCAGCGCGACCAGCCGGTCCTCGGTGTCGTCGCTGATCTCGTCGGAGCCGGTGACCTGGTGGCTGCGGTAGGCCATGGAGAGCAGGAACGCGGTGGTGGCGAGGGTGATGACGATCGCGGTGAGCGCGATGGCCTGCGGCAGCGGGTCGGTGACCCGGTTGCGGATGACGTGCGGGTACAGCAGCGGGGCGTCGCCCGCGCTGCCGGTGGAGGCGAGGACCAGCAGGTTGATGCCGTTGCCGAGGACGACGGCGCCGAGCAGGACGCGGGTCAGGGACCGGGTCAGCATCAGCACGCCGCCGACGGCGCTGAGGACGGCGGCGGCCACCAGGAGGGCCAGGCTCACGGTCACTCGGTGCCCGCCTCCCGCTGGTGGCGCCGGGCGGCGGCGCGTTCGATCTGCCGGTCGATCCGGGCACCGAGGGCGCGCACGATGTCGAGGACCACGCCCAGGACGAGGAGGTAGACGCCGCAGTCGAAGAGGACGGCGGTGCTCAGATGGCTGTCGCCCCACACCGGGAGGTGGCCGTGCCAGGTCCAGCCGTGCAGCACGGTGCCCTCGATCAGCCCGCCCAGCGCGACCCCCGTGGACAGGAACATGCCGAGGCCGGTGAAGAGGCCGGGGGCGAAGGGCGCGGCGTCGCCGAGTTCGTGGCGTCCGCCGGCCAGGTAGCGGGTGATGAAGGCGACCCCGGCGACCAGTCCGGCGACGAAGCCGCCGCCCGGCAGGTTCTCCGCGCACATCAGCAGGTAGACGGAGAGCACCAGGATCGGGTGGAAGATCAGCCGCGCGACCACTTCGAGGAGGATGGAGCGGCGCTCGGGGGTGAGGGTGTCGCCGGCCGCGAGCCAGGTCCGTTCCGGGGCGCTCTCGTCGCCGCTGGGCACTCCGGCGAGGCTGCCCGGGGGCAGGCTCCAGGCGGTGAGCGCGGCGCCGCCCGGGGGGTCGCCGGGCGGTGGCGGGGCCGGCCGGTCGGTGCGCCGGTGCAGGTAGATGAGGCTGGTCACGCCGATCGCGGCGGCGGCGAGCACGGCGGACTCCCCCATGGTGTCCCAGGCCCGCAGATCTACGAGGATGGTGGCGACGACGTCCTTCAGGCCGTGGTGGGCGACCTCCTCGACCATCGCCGACCCGGCGGTGTCGCCCCGCCGGTGCCCCGCCATGATCCACAGGACGACGGCGACGGCGGCGCCGCCGGCGAGGGCCAGCGGCATCCGCAGGACGCGCCGGCGCAGCCGGTAGCTCTCCTCGAACCGCACCGGCATCCGCCGCAGCACCAGCACGAACACGATCATCGAGACGGTCTCGACGCAGAACTGGGTGACCGCGAGGTCGGGGGCGCCCTGCACCACGAACAGCAGCGCGGTGCCGTAGCCGGTGAGCCCGGCGAGCACCACGGCCTTCATCCGGCGCCGCGCGCCCAGGCAGAGCAGGGCGGCGGCGCAGGTCAGCAGCGTGACACCGGCCTGGACCGGGGTGTCCCACAGACGGGGGGCGGGGGCGCCGGTCCAGGGCCGGTCGGTGACGAGGACGGCGATCTGACCGGCGAGGACGACACCGAGGGTGGTCATCAGGTACACCGTCAGCGAGCCGCGCTGCACGAACCCGGTGCACTGCAGGGCGGCGCGTTCCAGGGCGAGCAGCAGGTGCCCGAAGTTCCGGTCGGCGGAGCGCCAGGCCAGCGCCTTGCCGACCCGGACGACGGGACGGGCGGCGAGGAACAGCAGCACCCCGCCCGCCCAGGCCGCGCCGGACAGCGCGAGGGCGGGACCCGCCCCGTGCCAGAGCGCCAGATGGTACGGACGCGCGGGCGCCGGGAACCCCTCGGCGTACGCGCCGAGCAGACCCTGGAGCCACCCGGCGCCGGGGCCCAGGACCAGGCAGGCGCCGGCCAGCACGGCGGGCGGCGCGAGGAACGCGACGGGGACGCGGTGCGCGCGGGTGTTGGGGACGCCGGGTTTGCGGGCGAAGGCACCCCACAGGTAGCGCAGGGTGTACGCGGTGGTCAGCGCCGATCCGAGGACGGTCGCGGCGAGCGCCCACCGGTCGGCGGTGCCGCCGTCCAGCAGCGTCTGGAACGCGGCCTCCTTCGCGGCGAACCCGAGCAGCGGCGGTACGGCGGCCATCGACAGCCCCGCGACGACGGCGACCGCGCACACGGCGGGCAGCTCGCGCCCCAGCCCGGACAGCTTGCGCAGGTCACGGGTGCCGGCGGCGTGGTCGACGATCCCGGTGACGAGGAACAGGGGCGCCTTGAACAGGGCGTGGGCGAGGATCATGGCGGTGCCGGCCAGGGCGGTGTCGTGGCGGCCGGCGCCGGTGAGCACCGTCAGGAACCCGAGCTGGCTGACGGTGCCGTGGGCGAGGACGAGTTTGAGGTCGCACAGGCGCAGCGCCCGCCAGCCTCCGAGCAGCATCGTCGCGCCGCCGAGCACCAGCAGCAGCGGCCGCCAGGGCGTGACCTCGGCGAGGGCCGGGGCGAGCCGGGCCACGAGGTAGACCCCGGCCTTCACCATCGCGGCGGCGTGCAGATAGGCGCTGACCGGGGTGGGGGCGGCCATCGCGTTCGGCAGCCACAGGCTGAACGGCCAGATCGCCGACTTGGACAGCGCCCCGGCCAGGATCAGCACGACCGCCGCCGACAGCGCCGCCGACGCGGGCGGCGGGTCGGCGAGGATCGCCGAGATCCGGTACGTACCGGCCTGCCGGCCCAGCAGCAGGAAGCCGACCAGCATGGTCAGCCCGCCTAGCGTGGTCACCGTCAGGGACTGCAGGGCGCTGCGCCGGTTCCCCTTGCGGTCGCTGCTCTGCCCGATCAGCAGGTACGAGAAGACGGTCGTCAGTTCCCAGAAGACGTACAGCAGGATCAGGTCGTCGGCGAGGACCAGGCCGAGCATCGCCCCGGCGAAGGCGAGCAGGTTCCCCGCGAACCGGCCCAGGTCCGGCGCCCGGTCCTCGAAGTAGGAGGCGCAGTACACCAGGACCAGGGCGCCCACCCCGGCGGCGAGCAGCACCATGAGTTCGGCCAGGGCGTCCAGGCGCAGCGCCCAGTCGACGTGGTAGGCGGGCAGCCAGGTCCACACCTCGGTGTCGGTGCCGCCCCCGGCGGCGGTGCTCCACCGGGTGGCCGCCCAGACGGCGGCGGCCACGGGGGGCAGGGCCAGCACGAGGAACGCGCGGGTTCCGCACCGCCGGACGAGCGGCGCGGCGAACAGCGCGAGCACGAAGTGGCCGAGGACGAGCGCGGTCACGCGGGTCCGGACGGGGGCAGGACGGTGGAAGGAAAGAGCACCCAACAGTGATATATCGCCCATGCCGCCGCGCCGCCCAGGCACGCCGCGACGGGCAGGGGCGGTGTGGGTCGGCCGGGGCCCGGGGGAGGCGGGGGCCGGGCGGACCGCCCGTGCCGGTACGGAGGGTGGCGGGCGGTCCCGCCGACGGTACGGAGCCGACGGTTCGAAGGAGCGGCGGGCGGGCGGTCGCCGGCGGTGCGGAAGGGCCGGTCAGCCGGTCAGCCGGTCAGGGTCCGCCAGCCGCCGTCGAGCAGGTCGAAGGCCCGGTTGACGACCTCCTCGGCGGCGTCGTGGCCGCGGGCGGCGTGCGGGGCCGCGAGGGCGAGGTGGGCCAGGGCGGTGCAGGCCGCGTCGTCCGCGGGGCGGCCGCTCTCCTCGGCGATGACCCGGGCCAGGGCGGCGGTGTGGCGCAGCCACATGGCCTGGTGGTAGTCGCGCAGCGCCGGGGTGCTGTCGACCAGGTCCAGGAAGGCCGCGAACTCCGGCTCGCCGGCGGCGCCCGCCCGGCGGTGGCGCAGGGCGTGCTCGCGCAGGGCGTCCGGGACGGACCGCCCCCGGGGCCGCTCGCGCACGGCGGCGAGCAGACCGGCCTCCAGGTCGGCCTCCCGGTCGAAGACCAGGGCCTCCTTGACGGGGAAGTGCTTGAACAGCGTGGTGGTGGACACGTCGGCGGCGTCCGCGATCTCCCGGATGCCCACGTCGTCGTAGCCGCGCTCCAGGAACAGGCGCAGCGCGGCGTCGGCGATGGCCTGACGGGTCGCGGCCTTCTTGCGCTCACGGCGCCCCACGGGCGCGGGCGCGGCGCCGCTCTGCTCACTGGTACCGGGCATGGCAGCGACCCTACCCCATCGATTGCCTCGTACAAAAAGTTGAGTTGTTGCACTTATTTACTCGTTGTGCTCTGCTGGTGCGGCGGCCCGGGGACGGACCCGGCCGACACACCTCACGGACGGAGCATCACCATGCCCACGCCATCGGCCGCCCGGATCGCCGTCGTCGGAGCCGGTCCCGGCGGTCTGACCTGCGCGCGCATCCTCCAGCGGCACGGCATCGACGTCACCGTGTACGACCGGGACACCGGCCCCGGCGCCCGCGACCAGGGCGGCAGCCTCGACCTGCACGAGGACAACGGCCAGATCGCCCTGCGCGAAGCGGGGCTGCTGGAGGAGTTCCTCCGCCTCTCCCGTCCCGAGGGGCAGGAGATGCGCCGGCTCGACCACGCGTCGGGTGCCATCGGCTTCCACCACGTCCCCGCCGAGGGCGAGCGCTTCAAGCCCGAGATCGACCGCGGCCGCCTGCGCGGCCTGCTCCTGGACTCGCTCCGGCCCGGCACCGTGCGCTGGGGCCACGCCCTGCGCCGCGTCGAAGGCCCCCGCGAGGGCCCCCGCCGACTGCGCTTCGCCGACGGCACCACCATCGAGGCCGACCTCGTCATCGGCGCCGACGGCGCCTGGTCCACGGTCCGCCGCGCCGTCTCCGACGCCGTCCCGCGGTACACCGGCATCAGCTTCCTGGAGGCGTGGTTCCACGACGTCGGCGACCGGCACGCCGGGATCGCCGGACTCGTGGGCCTGGGCAGCGCCCTCGCGGCGGACGGAGAGCGGGGGCTGTTCGCCCAGCGCAACGACGGCGACCACATCCGGGTCTACGTCATACAGCGCGTCCCCGCCGACTGGATCACCGGCGCCGGCCTCACCGCCGGGGACACCGACGGCATCCGCGCCGTCCTCCTGGACCGCTACCGCGCCTGGTCGCCCAGGCTGCGCGGCATGCTCTCCGACAACGACGGCCCCTACGTCGACCGCCCCCTGTACGCCCTGCCGGTCCCCCACACCTGGGACCCGGACCCGGCCGTCACCCTGCTCGGCGACGCCGCCCACCTCATGCCCCCGCTCGGCGTCGGCGTCAACCTCGCCATGCTCGACGCCTGTGAACTCGCCCTCGCCCTGGCGAGCCACGACAGCGTCGCCGACGCGCTCCGGGCCTACGAGAAGACCATGCTGCCCCGCTCCACCGAGACGCAGCACGCCCTGGACGGCCACGCCCAGGACCTGCTCTCCGCCGCACCGCACGACCCCGGCCACGACGGCGCCCGCTGACCGCTCCCCGTGCGTCCGGCCGGTCCGGCGGCGGTCGAGGCCGGCTCAGGCAGGCGGCGGCCCGGCGTCGCCGGCCGGCCGGAGCAGCGCGGCCAGCTCCCGCTTGAGCACCTTGCCGCTCGGCCCCAGGGGCAGCCGGTCGCGGAAGACCACCCGCCGGGGGCGCCGGTAGGCCGCGATGTGGCGTTCGCCCCAGGCCAGCAGGGTGTCCGCCAGTTCCTCGTCCGGCCGCAGACCGTCCCGCGGCACCACCACGGCGCACACCTCCTGGCCGTGGACCGGGTCCGGGAGCCCGACCACCGCGACCCGGGCGACCGAGGGGTGCCGCAGCAGCGCGTCCTCCACCTCCCGGGGGTAGACGTTGTACCCGCCCCGCAGGATCACGTCCTTCTTGCGGTCGACGACGGTCAGATACCCCTCGTCGTCCAGGCTTCCCAGGTCCCCGGTGCGGAACCAGCCCTCCACGAACGCGGCGGCGGTGGCACCGGGGTCGTCGACGTAACCGGCCATCAGGTTGTGCCCGCGTACGACGATCTCGCCGACCTCCCCGGCGGGGAGCGGCTCCAGGGTGTCCTCGGCCTCGGGCCGGGTGATGGCGACCTCGACGCCCCAGACCGGCTTGCCGACCGTGCCGGGTTTCCTCGGCCAGTCGCGCTGGTTGTAGGCGACACAAGGGGATGTCTCGGTGAGGCCGTACCCCTCGTGGACCGGGCAGCCGAAGGCGGCTTCGAACGCGGCGAGCGTGTCCACCGGCAGGGCCGAGCCCCCGCAGTAGGCGCGCTGCAGCCCCGGCCGCCCGGGACGGCGGCGGGCCGCCTCGATGAGGGCGAGGTACATGGTGGGCACGCCCATCAGGACCGTGCACCCCTCGGCCTCCATCAGGTCCAGCGCCTCCTCGGCGGTGAACCTCCGCATCAGGACCAGCCGCGCCCCGGCCCGGAAGCATGTCCCCATGCCACAGATCTGGCCGAAGGTGTGGGACAGCGGCAGACAGCCCAGCAGCACGTCGGCCGGCCCCATCTCGAACGGGGAGAGCATCGTCGTGGCCACGTTCATCACCAGGTTGAGGTGGGTGAGCGCCGCGCCCTTGGGGCGGCCGGTGGTGCCGGAGGTGTAGAGGATCACCGCGATGTCGTCCGGGGAGCGCGGCACGGCTCCCGCCAACGGCGCCGCGCCGGCGGCGAGTTCGCCGAGCGCGGGGTGCGGGCCGTGCCCGACGCCCGCGCCGACGGTGAGGACGGTAGTGCCCGCCGCCCCGGCCGCGGGTTCCGCCTCGCCCAGCGACCCGGCCGAGCAGACGAGGAGCCGGGCCTTGGCGTGCCGGAGGATGTAGGCGATGTCGTCGCTCTTCAGCAGCACGTTCACGGGTACGGCGGTCGCGCCCAGGGCGAGGACCGCGAAGTACGCCACCGGGAAGTGCGGCGAGTTGTCCACCAGCAGCCCGATCCGGTCGCCGGGGCCCGCCCCCCGCTCGCGCAGCACCGCCGCGTACCGCAGCGCCGAGCGCCAGAGCGAGCCGTAGGTGATCCGCTCGGCGCCGCTGACCACGGCGACGCGATCGGGCCGGCGGGCCGCGGAGTCCGAAAGGATCGTGGCCGCCGAAAGCGTCGCATTCCCGTAAGTACTCATCACCACTCCGCTTCGTTTTCCGGTGATCGGTGATTACCGGCCGTACGACAGCAGGAAACGACTTCTGTGCAAGTTCCGCGGTGGATCCTAGGATGAGCCCGACCCGTTGGGAAGCGAAAAGGAGCGGAACATGGACATGTCCCTCTACATGGACTTCTTCGTGCGCCTCGCCCAGGAAACCGGGGACCGGAAGCGGGAATTTCTCGAACTGGGCCGCAAGGCGGGCCGGTTCCCCACGGCGAGCACCTCGGATGGCGAGATCTCCATCTGGTGCAGCAACGACTATCTCGGTATGGGCCAGCATCCGGACGTCCTGGACGCGATGAAGCGCGCGGTGGACGAATACGGCGGCGGATCAGGCGGTTCCCGGAACATCGGCGGCACGAACCACTGCCATGTGGCGCTGGAACGCGAGTTGGCCGACCTGCACGGCAAGGAGGACGCCGTTCTCTTCGCCTCGGGATATTCGGCCAATGAGGGATCGCTGTCGGTGCTCGCGGGTGTCATCGACGGCTGCCAGGCGTTCTCGGATTCGGCGAACCACGCGTCCATCATCGACGGATTACGGCACAGCGGCGCCCGCAAGCACATATTCCGGCACAATGACGGGCAGCACTTGGAGGAGTTGCTGGCCGCGGCCGATCCGGACCGGCCGAAATTGATCGTCCTGGAGTCCGTGCACTCGATGCGCGGCGACATCGCGCCCCTGGCGGAGGTCGCCGGCCTGGCCAAGCGGTACGGAGCGGTGACGTTCCTCGACGAGGTGCACGCGGTCGGCATGTACGGGCCGGAAGGGGCGGGCATCGCGGCCCGCGCCGGGCTCGACTCCGAGTTCACGGTGGTGATGGGGACCCTCGCCAAGGCGTTCGGCATGACGGGCGGCTATGTCGCGGGACCGGCCGTGCTCATGGACGCGGTACGGGCCCACGCCCGTTCCTTCATCTTCACCACCGCGCTGCCGCCCGCGGTCGCGGCGGGCGCGCTCGCCGCGGTACGGCATCTGCGGCGCTCGGACGTGGAGCGGGAGCGCCTGGCGCGAAACGCCCGGCTGACCCACGGTCTGCTGCGCGAACGCGGCATCCCGGTGCTGTCGGACGAGTCCCACATCGTGCCCGTCCTGGTCGGCGAGGACCGGCTGTGCCGGCGGATGTCGGTCCTGCTGCTGGAGCGGCACGGCGCGTACGTCCAGTCCATCGACGCGCCCAGCGTCCCGGTGGGTGAGGAGATCCTGCGGCTCGCGCCCTCGGCGGTGCACGAGCCCGAGGAGATCCACCGGTTCGTGGACGCCCTGGACGGCATCTGGTCCGAGCTGGGGGCGGCCCGGACCGGCTGAGGGCCCGTCACCGCCGGGGAGGGCCGGGCGGAACGGGCCCGGTGTCCCCGGTGCCGTCCGTCTGCCCCGCTCCGGTCCAGATCCTGCCCAGCTCGGCGGAGGCCGCCATGACCTCGTCGAAGGTGCCCGAGGCTTCCACCCGCCCGTCCACGAGCACCACCACCCGGTCGGCCGCGCGCAGCACCGCCGGCCGGTGGGAGACCGCCAGCACGGTGCGCCTGCCGTCCAGCAGCCTCTCCCACAACTGGCGTTCGGTCTCCGGGTCCAGGGCGCTGGAGACGTCGTCCAGCACCAGGAGTTCGGGGCCGCCCGCCAGCATCCGGGCGATGGCGGCGCGCTGGATCTGCCCGCCCGACAGGCGCAGCCCGCGCGGGCCCACCACGGTCTCCGGGCCGTCCTGCATCGCCGCCAGGTCGGGTTCCATCACGGCGAGGCGGACGGCCTCGCCGAAGGCCGCGCCGTCCCGGCCCAGCAGGACGTTCTCCCGGACCGTTCCGCTGAACAGCTTCGGCACCTGCGGCGTGTAGCCGCAGCGGGGCGCGACCAGGAACGACGCGGGGTCGGCGACGGGTTCCCCGTTCCACAGCAGGGTGCCCGCGTCGCGCGGCAGCAGTCCGAGCACGGCCCGGACGAGGGTGGTCTTGCCGGAGCCGACGCGGCCGGTGACCACGGTGACGGTGTGCCGCTCCACCACCAGGTCCACGTCGGTTATGCCGTGCGGGGTGCCGGGGTGGCGGGCCGTGAGGCCGCGGACGGCCAGTTCCCGCAGGGGCGCCGCCCGTGGCGGGAGTCCCCGGGCGGGTGCCGGCCGCGGGGGCGGGACGGGCCGCGGGGCGCCGTCCGGTGCGGCGGCCGCCCGGCCGTCTTCCGGCTCGGGGGGCGTACCGGACCGCTCCAGGGACCACCGCAGCTTCCCGCCGAGGAAGCCGGCGACCCGGCCGAGCGCCACGGAGACCCGTTGCAGCCGTACGGACAGCATGCCGATCGAACCGAGGGCCTCGGTGAGCACTTGCAGGTAGAAGGCGAACAGGGCGAGGTCGCCGACGCCGAAGGCGCCCTCGCCCATCCGGCCCGCGACCAGCAGCAGCACCAGGGCGACCCCGATCGGGGCCGCGTTGCCGATCACCGTGCGCTGCACGACGGCGTACAGCTCCTCCCGTACGGCGGCCCGTGCGCGGGCGCCGTTCAGCCGGGCGACGTGCGCGGCGACCCGGGGTTCGGCGGCGGCGGCCTGCACCGCGCCGACGGCGCCCACCATCTCCCGCAGGGCCCCCGCCACCTCGCCGGACGCGGCCCGGGTGGCGCGCCGGTAGCGCAGGAACCGGCTGTGGGTCAGCGCGGTGACCAGCGTCAGCACGACGAGGAGGGCGAGGAGGGCGCCGGTGACCACGGCGTCGACGCGCATCATCACCGTGACCGACGCGGCGACGAACAGCCAGTGGGCGAGGTTGGTCGGCGCCCAGGCGACGAAGAACCCCGTCTCGTCGACGTCCTCGCCGACCGTGCGCAGGGACTCGCCGGGCGTGGTGCGGGCGGTCACCTCCGGTCCGCGCAGGGCCGAGCCGAGCAGGGCCTGCCGCAGCTTGGCCGTGGTGGCGTACTGGACCCGGGGCTCCAGCCTGTTGACGATGACGCCGAACTGGACGAACAGGCGTCCCGTCTCGATCCCGGCCACCAGCGCGATGACCAGCCACACGCCGCCGCCCGCGCCGAGGGCGTCGAACAGTCGCTGGAACAGCAGCCCCACCGCGAGGGTGCCCAGCCGCAGCAGGACCCAGAGCCCGGTGAGGGTCCAGTAGGCGCGGGCGGACCCGCGCAGCACGACCACCAGCCGCCCCAGGACCGACCGCCGCTCGCCGTCCCCGGCCGTCACCGGGCGGCCTCCGCGGTGCGCAGCAGTTCGTGGAAGTGCGACGCGGGGTCGGCGGCGAGGGCGGTCCGCTCGCCCTCCTCGACGGCCTTGCCGTCCTCCAGCACCAGGATGCGGTCGGCGGTGCGCAGCAGGTGCGGGCGGTGCTCGACCACGACGGCGGTCCGGCCGTGCAGCAGTCGCTCCAGCGCGGGCACCAGGAGCCGCTCGCTGTACGGGTCCAGCCGGGCCGTCGGCTCGTCCATCAGGACCAGTCCCGGATCGCGCAGGAACACCCGGGCGAGCGCGAGCTGCTGCTCCTCGCCCGCGGACATGCCCCGGGCGCCGGCGCCGAGCACCGTGTCCAGGCCGTCGGGCAGGGAGCGCAGCCAGGGGCCGAGTCCGGCCTCGCCCAGCGCGGCGTGCAGCTCGTCGTCGGGCACGGCGGGGTCGAAGAAGGTGAGGTTGTCGCGGAGCGCGGCGTGGAAGACGTGCACCTCCTGGGTGACCAGCGCGACCCGGTCGCGCAGCGCCCGGGGGTCGAGTTCGGTCACGTCCAGACCGCCGGCCGACACCGTGCCCGACACCGGCCGGTGCAGCCCGAACAGCAGCCGTACCACGGTGGACTTGCCGCTTCCGGTACGCCCCACGACGCCGAGACGTTCACCGGGGCGCAGGGTGAAGGAGACGTCCCGCAGCACCGGTTCGCCGGGCTCGTAACAGAAGGAGACCCGGTCGAAGCGGACGCCGGGCCGCCCGGCCGGCAGGGTCCGGTCCCCCGTGCGGGACGTCGTCGGACGGCCCAGCAGGTCCCTCAGCCGCTGGACGCTCGCGGCGGCGTCCTCCAGGTCGCGGAAGCGGGTGGTGACCGCCAGCAGGGGACGGCGCAGCAGCATGGCGTACGACAGGGCGGCGAAGGCCGTCCCGGTGGAGAGCTGGCCGCGGGAGTGGAGCCAGGCGCTGACCGCCAGGGCGAGGACGACGCTGGCGGCGGACAGGCTCTGCACGGTGGCGGGCCAGCGGGTCGAGGCGCGGGCGGCCTGCCGGGCCCTGCGGTACAGGTCGTCCTGCCGCCGGCCCAGTTCGCGCAGCGTGTACCGCGCGGCCCCGTTGACGCGCAGGTCCTCGGCCGCCGCGAGGCGCTCCTCCAGGAAGCCCTGGAGGTCCGCCGCCACCCGCTGGCGCGCGGTGACGAAGGGCATGGCGTGGCCCACCAGGGCCCGCAGCAGCAGCAGGGTGCCGGCCGCGAACGGGGCGAAGACCAGGGCGAGCCGCCACTCCAGCTCGAACAGGGCGATGAGGATGCCGACGATCAGCAGTGCCTGCGCCAGCAGTTCCAGCAGCAGCGCCGACATCACCGCGGCGAGCCGGGTGACGTCGCCGTCCATCCGCTCGACCAGCTCGCCGGGCGGATGCCTGCGGTAGAAGTCCGGCGGCCGGCTCAGGCAGTGCGCGACCAGGTCCGCGCGGAGCCGGTCGGTGCTGCGCCAGGCCACCCGCGAGGACAGCGCCTCGGTGCCCGCGGTGACCACCAGCACGCCCAGGGCGGCGGCCAGGGACCAGGTGGCCAGGCCCGTCAGCGCGTCGCCGGAGTCGCCCGAGAGCGTGCCGTCGATGAACGCGCGCAGCAGGTAGGGCGCGACGAGCTGCAGGGCGATCCCGGAGGGGACCAGCACAGCGAGCAGTGTCATGGCGGTCCGCTCGCCGCGCAGGTAGCGGACAAGCATGGAAAGGTGCCGCAACGGACTGCCTGCCAACGTGTCCCTCCCCCATTCGCCCGGCGGCGAACGGCCAGCATAAAGTCCCGTACGGCCGCTTGTGAATGACACGGTAATGCCGATTTCGTCCCCTTCCCGGCCGGGGACCGAAGCGTCCTATTGCTCGTGATTGACGCATGCTGTTACACTCCCCAGGTCTCTCGATCCGGACATGCGTTTCTCGACGCCAAAATCCTGGTCAGCCGCGCTCTTCCCGTCGCACTACGCCACGGGCGTCCGAGCGGTTGCGCGGTCGGTCCGGTCGATCCGGAGGCAGCGCGCGTACGTGCACCGACTGCACCGCCCAAGCACCGCCTTGATCAGCCACATGTGAGCGAAACAAGGGGGATTCGTGTCGAGCGACATACGCGGGACGGACTCGATGGACGACAACGTTCTGGTCACCGGTGCGGCCGGTTTCATCGGCTCTCATCTCGTGACGGAATTGAGGAGTTCCGGAAGAAACGTAGTGGCGTTGGACCGCAAGCCCTTTCCGGATGATCTGGAGAGGCAGTCACCAGACCTTTCCGGAACCCTCCGGACGATACGCGGCGACCTGAACTCGCTGCCGCTGGGGGATTGTCTGGAAAACACCTCCACGGTGTTCCATCTGGCCGCGTTACCCGGGGTCCGCCCGTCGTGGACCCAATTCCCCGAGTATCTCCAGTGCAACGTTCTGGCCACCCAGCGCCTGCTGGACGCCTGCGTCCAGGCCGGGGTGGCACGCGTGGTGGTCGCCTCGTCGTCCAGCGTGTACGGCGGCGCGGACGGTTCGATGAGCGAGGACGACCTGCCCCGTCCGCTCTCCCCCTACGGGGTCACCAAACTCGCCGCGGAGAAGCTGGCCCTGGCCTTCGCCGCCCGGGGCGACGCCGACCTGTCGGTCTGCGCCCTGCGGTTCTTCACCGTCTACGGCCCCGGGCAGCGCCCGGACATGTTCATCTCCCGCCTGATCCGGTCGACGCTGCGCGACGAGCCCGTCGAGGTCTACGGCGACGGGACCCAGCTCCGCGACTTCACCCACGTGTCCGACGTGGTGCGCGCGCTGGTGCTGGCCGCGGCGGTCCGGGACCGGGGCAGCACGGTCCTGAACATCGGCACCGGCAGCGCCGTCTCGGTCAACGAAGTGGTGTCCATGACCGCCGAGCTGTCCGGATCGCGCCCCCGCATCTCCTACGGCGCGCCCCGCATCGGCGACGTCCGCTCGACCACCGCCGACGTCCGGCGGGCGGACCGGGTCCTGGGCTTCACGGCCCGGACCGGGCTGCGCGAGGGACTCGCCACCCAGATCGAGGCGACCCGGCGGGCACTGGCCCGCGAAGGACAGGACGCCGTCACGGTCGGCGGTTCCACGGCGTCCGCGCCGCACCTGTAACCGGCATGTGCGGATTCGTCGGATTCAGTGACGCCGGCGCCGGCCGGGAGGACACGGGGGCCACGGCCGAGCACATGCTCGCCGCCGTGGCGCACCGCGGCCCCGACGGCTCGCACCGGCTGCACCACCGGGGTGTCACCCTCGCGCACTGCGCCCTGACCTTCACCGACCCGGACCACGGCACGCAGCCCTTCGTCTCCGCATCGGGAGCGACCGCCCTGGTGTTCAACGGCGAGATCTACAACCACGCCGAACTCCGCGCCGAACTGCGCGCCGCCGGGGTCGCGCTGCGCACCGGCAGCGACACCGAGGTCCTGGTGGAGCTGTACGAGCTGTGCGGAACGCGGATGCTCGACCGGCTGCGGGGCATGTTCGCCTTCGCCCTGCACGACGCCCGCACCGGCACCACCGTGCTGGCCCGCGACCCGATGGGCAAGAAGCCCCTCTACTACACCCGGGTGCCGGACGGCATCGCCTTCGCCTCCGAACTCACCGCCCTGCTGCGCCATCCCGCCGTACCGCGCGACCCCGACCTCGGCGCGCTCGCCGACTACCTGGTGTTCCAGGCGTTCTGCGCCCCCGCCTCGGCCGTGCGGGGAGTGCTCAAGGTGCGCCCCGGAAGCTGTGTCACCCATGAGCGCGGACAGGTGCGGGAGACCGAGTTCTGGCGGCCCCGCCTCACCGGCGGCACCGAGGGGCGCCGGGGTCCCGGACTGCGGGAGGCCGAGCGGCGGTTCGAGGAGTTGTTCCGGGCCGCCGTCGCCCGCCGTGTCACCAGCACCGACCGACGGCTCGGCGTGCTGCTCAGCGGCGGACTGGACTCCAGCGCGGTGGCCGCGGTGGCCCAGCAGCTCCAGCCCGGCCGGCCGGTGCCCACCTTCAGCGCGGGGTTCGTGGACCCGGACTTCGACGAGAGCGGCCACGCCCTGGCGGTCGCCCGCCATCTCGGCACCGAACACCACGTCGTACGGATCGGCGGCCCGGACCTGGCGGGCGTGGTGGAGTCCGAACTGGCGCACGCGGACGAGCCGCTGGCCGATCCCTCACTGCTGCCGATGCGCCTGGTCTGCCGGGCGGCCCGCACCCAGGTGCGGGGCGCCCTCACCGGTGACGGCGCCGACGAACTGCTCCTGGGCTACCGCTACTTCCAGGCCGAGCGGGCGATCGAGCTGGCGCTGCGCGTCCTGCCGGCCCCTCGGCTGGAGACCCTCGTGCGGCAGCTCGCGCGCACGCTGCCGGCCCGGTCCGGCAACCTCCCCGCGGCGGCGGCCCTCGGCCTGCTGGCCAAGGGGCTGCGCGCCGCGCCGGAGCACCGCTTCTACCTCTCGACGGCGCCCTTCGCCCCGGGCGAACTGCCACGCCTCCTCACCCCCGAGGCCGGGGCCGAGCTGGCCGGACACGACCCGTTCACCGAGGTCGCGCGCCTCCTGCGGGACCAGCCCGGTCTCTCCCAGGTCCAGCTCAGCCAGCTCGCCGTGACCGCCCACTTCCTGCGGGACGTCATCCTCACCAAGACGGACCGGGGCGGCATGCGCAGCGCCCTCGAACTGCGCTCGCCCTTCCTCGACCTGGACCTGGTCGAGTACGTCAACTCCCTGCCCACCGAGCTGAAACTGCGCCGGTTCACCGGCAAGTTCCTGCTGCGGCGGGTCGCCGCCGACTGGCTTCCCCCCGCCGTCGTCCGCAGGACCAAGCTGGGCTTCCGCGCGCCGATGGCCGCGCTGCTCCGCGGCGAGCTGCGGCCCCTGCTGCTGGACACCCTCTCCACGGCGGCGCTGCGCCGCGGCGGCCTGTTCGACGCCGGGGCGGTGCGGCTGCTGGTCGACGACCACCTCGGCGGCCGGCGGGACACCTCCCGCAAGCTGTGGGCCCTCCTGGTCTACCAGCTCTGGGCCGAGAACCTGACGGCCCGGCCCCGCTCCTCCGAGTCCCCCGCGTACCCGGCCCTCTCCTAGGAGAACCATGGCTGCTCCCGACCGACCGCTCGTCCACGTGCTCTCCCCCCGGACCTGGGGCGAGTTCGGCAACTACCTGGCCGCGACGCGTTTCTCCCGCGCCCTGCGGAGCGTGATCGACGCGGAGGTGACCCTGCTGGAGGCGGAGCCGATCCTGCCGTGGATCGGCGAGGCCGGGGCGGAGATCAGGACCATCTCCCTGGAGAGCCCCGACGCGGTCGTCCGCAACCAGCGGTACATGGCGCTCATGGACCGTCTCCAGGCACGCTTCCCGGAGGGCTTCGAGGCCGACCCCACGCCCGCCCAGCGGGCCGACCTGGAGCCCCTCACCCGGCATCTGGGCCGGACCGCCCCGGACGTGGTGGTCGGCACGAAGGGCTTCGTGGCGCGGCTGTGCGTGGCCGCCGTCCGGCTCGCCGGGACGTCCACCCGGGTGGTCAGCCATGTCACCAACCCCGGGCTGCTCCAGTTGCCGCTGCACCGCAGCCGCTACCCCGACCTGACGCTGGTCGGCTTCCCCCGGGCGAAGGAGCACCTGGTCCAAGCGGCCGGCGCCGACCCGGACCGGGTGCGGGTGGTGGGCCCGCTCGTCGCCCAGCACGACCTCCAGGACTTCATGACCGGCGACTCGGCCGACGCCGACACCGGCCCCTGGGGCGACGACGGGGGCCCGGACCGGCCCCGGGTGATCATCTTCTCCAACCGGGGCGGGGACACGTACCCGGAGCTGGTGCGGCGCCTCGCCGACCGGCACCCCGGCATCGACCTCGTCTTCGTCGGCTACGGCGACCCCGAGCTGGCCCGGCGCACCGCCGCCCTCGGGCGGCCCCACTGGCGGTTCCACAGCGTGCTCAACCAGCGCGAGTACTTCGACTACATCCGCCGCGCCTCCCGGTCCAGGTACGGACTCCTCATCTCGAAGGCCGGCCCCAACACCACCCTCGAAGCCGCCTACTTCGGCATACCGGTGCTGATGCTCGAATCGGGGCTGCCCATGGAGCAGTGGGTGCCCGGACTCATCGACGAGGAGGGGCTGGGCCGCGCCTGCGCCACCCCCGGGGAACTCTTCGACACGGCGGACGACTGGCTGACCCGTCCGTCGGTGATCGAGGGACACAAGAAGGCGGCGCTCGCCTTCGCCGACTCCGTGCTGGACCAGGACGCGGTGACGGAACGGATCGGAGCCGCCGTACGGCCGCTGCTGGACGCCCGGTGACCGTGCGCCACGAAGCAGCTCCCGCCCCCCGCCTCCTCCTGGTCGCGGAGGCCGGCGGGGTGCGCGCCGAGGGCGACAAGGAGGTGCGCCTCGGGCACCCCCTCACCGGCGACCACCTGGCCCCGGGCCCGCCGGCCGAGGGCGTCTTCGCAGGCTGGCGCTGGGACGGCGAACGCCTGACCGCCCGCAACGACCGGTACGGCGTCTGCCCCCTCTTCTACCGGTCCGGCGGCGCCTCGCTCGCCCTCTCCCCCGACCCGCTGGCGCTGCTGCCCGAGGACGGGCCCGCCGAGCTGGACCACGACGCGCTGGCCGTCTTCCTCCGGCTGGGGTTCTTCCTCGCCGAGGACACCGCTCTCGCGGGAATCCGCGCGCTTCCCCCGGCGGCCACGCTGACCTGGGACGCCGACGGGACGCGCCTGCGCTCCGGGGAACTGCCGATCCCCGGGCCGGCCGCGCTGACCGAGACGCAGGCGGTGGACGGCTTCATCGACCTGTTCCGCGCCTCGGTGGCCCGCCGGGCGCCCGGCGGGCCGTACGACCTGCCGCTCAGCGGCGGCCGGGACTCGCGGCACATCCTGCTCGAACTGTGCCGCCTGGGGACCCCGCCCCGGCGGTGCGTGAGCGGTGCGAAGTTCCCGCCCGACCCGGGGGCCGACGCCCGGGTCGCGGCCGTCCTCGCGGGCAGGCTGGGCCTGCCGCACACGGTGGTGCCGCGTCCGCGCGGGCAGTTCCGCGCCGAGCTGTCCGCGCTGCCCGCGCAGGGCATGACGACCCTGGACGGCGCGTGGACCCAGCCGCTCCTGGCGTACCTGCGCCGCCACAACCGCCTGTCCTACGACGGTCTCGGCGGCGGGGAACTCGCCCAGAACCCCAGCGTCGCCTTCATCCGGGCCCACCCCTACGACCCCGCCGGCCTGCCGGGCCTGGCGGACCGGCTGATGGACGCGGGCCGGACCGGCCCCCACGTGGAGCACCTGCTGGGCCCGCGCACGGGCGTGCTGTGGAGCAGGCAGGCGGCCCGGCGGAGGCTGGTCACCGAGCTGGCCCGGCACGCGGACAGCGCCTGCCCGCTCAGCTCCTTCTTCTTCTGGAACCGGACCCGCCGCTCGATCTCGGCGGCCCCGTTCGCGCTGGGCGACGGACGGCTGGTGACGCACACCCCCTATCTCGACCACGCCCTCTTCGACCATCTCGCCGCGGTGCCGCGCCGGTTCCTGATCGACGGCACCTTCCACGACCGGGCGCTGCACCGGGCCTTCCCCGAACACGCGGACCTGGGATTCGCCTCGTCGGTGCCCCAGCGGAACGGCCCCGCGCTGGTCGCGCACCGGCTGGCGTACCTGCTGGGGTTCCTCGCGCACGCGGTGGCCGTGGAACCGCAGTGGTGGCGCAGCCCCGACCGCTTCCTGCAACGCCTGCTGGCCGCCGGGCGGGGGCCCGGGGCGCCGCAGCGCGTCAGCCGGCTCCAGCCCCTGGCGCTCTACCTGCTGCGACTGGAGGACCTCGCCACCCGGCGGGCCGGCCACCGGTCCTGACCGCACCCGCACAGCCGTCACACCCGCGCACCGCACCGACCACAGCCGCAGGGCCCAGAAGGAGCGCACCGTATGCGAAAGACACTGCCCGTGATCAGCACAGGTCCCGCCGCGGGGACGGCCTCGGGCGGCTGCTCGTCCACGGCCGCGGCCCCGGCCCGTTCGGCGCTGCCGCTGTGGCGCAAGCGCAGGCTGCGCATCGCCCTGGTGCGCCACCACGACCTGTGCCTGAACACCCGTCAGATCGCCCGGGTCCAGAAGCGGGCCGGGGTCCTGCCCCACCTGGGGCTGGGCTACATCCACACCGCGCTGAAGACGGCCGGGTTCCACGAGGTCATCCAGGTCGACACCCCCGCCCTCGGCCTCGACAGCGAGGGCCTGCGCAAACTGCTCGCGGACTTCGGGCCCGACCTGGTGGGGGTGAGCACCACGACGCCCGGACTGCCCGGCGCGATCGAGGCGTGCCAGGCGGCCAAGAGCACCGGGGCCAAGGTGATCCTGGGCGGGCCGCACACGGAGGTGTACGCGCACGAGAACCTCGTCCACGAGTGCATCGACTACATCGGCGTCGGCGAAGGCATCACGATCATGCCGGAACTGGCGGAGGCGATGGAGCGGGGCGAGGACCCGGAGGGCATCCGCGGCCTGGTGACCCGCAAGCACGACGGCGGTGCCGCGCCCATGGTGAACCTGGAGGAGGTCGGCTGGCCCGAACGCTCCGGGCTGCCGATGGACAGCTACTACTCCATCATGGCCCCGCGGCCGTTCGCCACGATGATCTCCAGCCGCGGCTGCCCCTTCAAGTGCAGCTTCTGCTTCAAGCAGGCCGTGGACAAGAAGTCCATGTACCGCAGTCCCGAGGACGTCGTCGGCGAGATGACGGAACTCAAGAAGCGGTGGGGGGTGAAGGAGATCATGTTCTACGACGACGTGTTCACCCTGCACCGCGGCCGGGTGCGGGAGATCTGCGCGCTCATCAAGGAGCAGGGCCTGAAGGTCCGCTGGGAGGCGCCCACCCGCGTCGACCTGGTGCCGGAGCCGCTGCTGGAGGCGATGGCCGGGGCCGGGTGCGTGCGCCTGCGGTTCGGCATCGAGCACGGCGACAGCGAGATCCTCGAACGGATGCGCAAGGAGAGCGATCTGGGGAAGATCGAGAAGGCGGTCACCGACGCGCACAACGCCGGGATCAAGGGCTTCGGGTACTTCATCGTCGGCTGGCTGGACGAGACCCGGGAGCAGTTCCGCCGGACCGTCGACCTCGCCTGCAAGCTGCCGCTGGACTACGCCAGCTTCTACACCGCGACGCCGCTGCCCGGCACTCCCCTGCACACCGAGTCCGTGGCCGCCGGCCGGATACCGCCCGACTACTGGGACCGGTTCGTGCGGGGCGAGTTCGACGCGCGGATCGGCTACCTGGTGCCGGACGCGCAGGAGCGCGCCCAGCGGGCGTACCGGTCCTTCTTCATGCGCCGTTCGATGGTCAAGCCGCTGGTGACGCACATGGCGGTGACCGGCCAGTGGCGCAACACCCTGGACGGCCTGCGCAGCCTGCACCGGTCCACGTCCAACACCGACCGTGACTTCTGAGCCCGCGGCCCCGGCCGTCCCGCGTCCGCCGGCCCGCCCCGGTCCGCCGGTCCCCCTCAACCGCCCGCTCGGGCCGCGCCGGCGCCGGCCGGCCGGCGAGGGCCCGCTGACGCACCATCTGCGCCGCACGATGGCCCGGGGTTTCCGGCCCCCCGCGTCCTGGGACGTCCCGGTCCGGCACGTGCTGCCGGGGCTGCCGCAGGACGGGACCCGGCGGGCCGAGGAGGCCGCGGCGGCGCTGCGCACGCCCCCCGGGCAGCCGGGCATCGCGATGGTCGTGCCGACCTACGTCACCCGGACCGGTCTGGCGCGGCAGCGGGAGTGGTTCGGCGCGCTGCTGGACCAGGCCGCCGCCATGGCCGAGGACCACCCCCACGTGCCGCTGGTGCTGTTCGTCGGCATGCAGTGGTCGTCGGCCGGTGAGGAGGCGGAGTCGCTGCGGCGCCTGCGGGTCCTGCTGGCCGACGCCCGCGCCCGACTGCCCGCCCTGCGGGTCTGCGGTCTGTCGCTGCCCGGACCGGGCAAGCCGCGCACCCTCAACGGGGCCATCGCGGTCGCCGAACTCCTCGGCTGCGCGGGCGTCGGGTGGGCCGACGACGACGTGGTCCTGGACGACGGCTGCCTGTCCGGGCTGGTACGGGACTTCCTGGCGGCGGGGTGCCGCGGCGCGGTCGGCGCGACCAAGATCGCGCACACCCACGCGAACGCCACTTCCCGGCTGCTGTCCCGGGCCAAGGCGATCGCCGCGCCGGCCACGAACTACCCCCACGGCTGCTGCCTGCTGGTCGCCACCGACGTGGTCTCCGGCGGGCTGCCGGGACGCTACCTGTCCGACGACGGCTATGTGTGCTACCGGCTCCTCGACCCCGCGCTGCCCGACCCGCTGGCCCGGCTGAAGCTGGTGCCGGACGCCCGGTGCCACTACTACGTGGCGGGGCCGGCCGGTGAGACCCGCCGCCGCATCCGCCGGCTGCTGCTCAACCACCTCGTCGACGTCGCCGACTGGCCGCTGCCCGTGGTCCGGTACTACGTCGGCCACGTCCTGTTCGGCGGCATGTGGCCCGTGACCGGCTTCGACTCCTCCCGCGGTGTCCGTCCGGGCGTGCAGAAGGCGCTCATCAAGTGGCTGTACTTCGCGTGGTTCGCGGGCATCGGGGGCGAGCTGTACGCCCGCGGGCTGCTGGGCAGGCCGCTGCGGGGCATCGAGTGGGCCCCGTACTCGGACATCCGCAGGCTCACCCCGTCGTCCCCGTCGTCCGGTGTGTCCGAACCGTCCTCATCCACGCCTCAGGAGAGCTGATGAAGGTACTCTCGCTCCACTCCGCCGGGCACGACACCGGCGTCGCCTACTTCGAGGACGGGCGGCTGGTCTTCGCCGTCGAGACCGAGCGGCTCACCCGGGTCAAGCACGACCACCGCTGCGACGTGGCCCTGCGGCACCTGTTCGCGCAGGAGTGCGTGGACGTCGACGGCATCGACCTGGTGGCCGTGAGCACGCCGGTGCGCAGCGCGCTGCTGCGCATCCCCGACCTGGACCGGGCCCTGGAGCGGACGGCGGCGGGCGCCCCGCACCACCGGACCGTCTGCGAGATGCTGGGGCGCCGGGTGGACTGCGTGGTGGTCACCCACGAGGTCTCCCACGCGGCGCTGGCCGCCCACTACGCGGGCTGGGAGGAGGGCACCGTCGTCCTCGTCAACGAGGGCCGCGGACAGGTCACCCGCAGTTCCCTGTTCCGGGTCTCCGACGGGGTGCTGAAGTGGGTCGACAAGGACCCGCTGCCCTGGTTCGGCAACGGCTTCGGGTGGACGGCGATCGGCTACCTCCTCGGTTTCGGGCCCAGCCCCAGCGTGGCCGGCAAGGTGATGGCCCTGGGCGGCTACGGGCAGCCCGACGCCCGCATCCGCGAGCAGTTGCTGGCGGTCGACCCGGACGTGATGAACGACCGGGAACTCGCCGAGCGGGTACGCGCGGACCTCGCCGCCCGGCCCGAGTTCGACTCCGGGTTCGAGACCGCCTCGCACGTGGTGGCGACGTTCCAGGAGATGTTCACCGAAGCCGTCCGGGAGGTGCTCGACCGGCATGTGACGCGCACGGCCGCCGGAGCGGGCCCGATCGCCCTCGGCGGCGGCTGCGCCCTGAACATCGTGGCCAACTCGGCGCTGCGGGCCCACTTCGGACGGTCCATCGCCATCCCGCCCGCCTGCGGGGACGCGGGACACCTGACGGGAGCCGGCGTCTACGCCCTGTCGCAGGTGGCCGGCGTGCCGCCGGAGCCGTTCGACGTGTACCGCAACGGCGGCGGCGACAGCCGCGCCGACGTGCTGGACGCGGTGGAGCGCGCGGGACTGCGGGCCGTCGACTACGACCGGTCCGAGGTCGCCGCGGTGCTGGCCGCCGGCGGTGTCGTGGCGCTGACGCAGGGGGCGGCGGAACTGGGGCCGCGCGCCCTGGGGCACCGGTCGCTGCTGGGCTCCCCCTCGGTGCCGGGGATGCGCGAGCGGATGAGCGAGAAGCTGAAGCAGCGCGAGTGGTACCGGCCGCTGGGCGCCGTGCTGCGCGACGAGCGGTTCGCCGCGCTGTACCCGGGGCAGTCGCCGTCGCCGTACATGCTCTTCGAGTACGGGCTGCCGGAGGGGGTCGCGCCCGAGGCGCGGCACGTCAACGGCACCTGCCGGATTCAGACCCTGGGCCCCGAGGAGGAGCGGCTGTACGGTCTGCTCGGCGCGTTCGAGGACCTGACCGGGGAGCCCGCGCTGATCAACACCTCGCTCAACGGGCCGGGCCGGCCCATCGCGCACACCGCCCGGGACGTGCTCGACGACTTCGCGCACACGGACGTCGACCTGTTCGTGTTCGACGATCTGATGGCGCGGGGCGACACGACCCGCTGACGCCGGGCGGCCGGCCGGAGGCGCTCCGGCCGGCCGCCGGTCACGCGGCCAGGTGCCGGGGGACCAGCCGGGTCAGCACGTCGTCGGTGTAGAGGTGGACGACCGGTACGAGACCGGGGGCGCCGGGCGGGGTGCGCACGGCGGCCAGCGCCCGGCCGCGCTGTTCCTCCAGGTGGTCCACGACGTCCTGGGCGGCCACCGCTCCGGTCCGCATCAGGTGCGCGAGGTTGCCGTCCCGCTCGCCGTTGCGGTCGTAGTCGGTCAGGTCGTCCGCCGTGGTGATGGTCAGCGCGAACGCCTCCGCGAACTCCCGTACCGCCTCGCGCGGCTGGTCCGCTGCGCCGCAGACGGCCGCGAGCGCCCCGTAGCGGCCCAGGAAGGCGGCGCCGTAGGTGTCCGCGTGGGCGCGCCACTCCTGGAGGTTCGCCGCCCGGCTGCGTTTGGTGCCTATCTGGCCGCCGCACAGGTAGACGGCGTCCCGCTCCAGGATGTCCGTCACCGCCTTGGGCTCGTGGGCGAGGGAGGCCAGTTCGTGCAGGGCCCGCAGGTGCAGACGGAGGCAGACACAGGCGAGTTCGACCCGGTCCAGGCCGGTGTCGTCGTCCATCAGGTCGTCGAGGAGTTTCATGGAGACGATGTCGAGGGCCAGCGCGCGGGAGACCGCGGCCCGCCGCGCCGGGTCGGTCGTCCACTCGGTGAGGAAGTGGGGCACCCGCAGGTACAGGCGGAGGGCGGCGGTGTGGGCCACCAGGTCCGGTGATCCTCCGGTGCCGGCGACGCACCGGGTGACGTGGTCGCGGTTGGCGGCCTCGGCGGCGAGCATGGAGCGGGTGTACTCCTCGGGCAGGGCCGTGACCGGGGCCGCCGTCACCGCCCGCTCCCCGGGCGGGCCGGGGTCGCGGGACGCGTCCCGCCGATCTCGGCGAGGGTGGCCCGCCAGTCCGGGTGCTCCAGCGCCCCGGCGAATCCCACGTGGTCGGCCCCGCTGTCGAGGTAGTCGCTGACCTGCCGGCCGGTGCGGACGTTGCCGCTCACGAAGAGGACCTGGTCGGGGCCCAGCCCCTTGTGGAAGTGCCGTACGACCTCCAGCGGCACGTGGTCGTTGCGGGAGTACAGGTAGACCATGTGGAAGCCGAAGGTCCGGGTGACGTGCAGGTGCCGGTCGATCTCCTCGGTGCTCGTGGTGCGCACCGGCACGGTGCCCAGCAGGTCCCCGGTGCGCCGGTCGTCGCCGAAGGTGAGGGCGACGGTGAGGATCAGCTCGGGCCACTCCTCGCGGGGTATTCGGCCGGGGCAGGCGTCCAGGGTCTCCAGGAAGCTCTTCCACACGTAGTAGTCGTCGCCGGAGCCCAGCAGCGCGGGCAGCAGCATCGCGTCGGCGCCGCGGACCACCGGGAACCCGGAGCCCGGACGGGGCGGGAAGTGCAGGACGACCGGCAGCGGCGTGACCTCCTTCACCGCCGCCACGTACGGTTCCATGTGCGACTCGAACGACTCGTAGTCCGTGCTGGCCAGGATGACGGCGGCGAAGCCCAGCTTGGTCAGCTCCGCCGCCTTCTCCACCGCCTCCGTCACCGGGACCTTGAAGGGGTCGATGATGTGGACGGGGCCCGGGTTGGCGCGCAGTCGGGCGAGGACCCGCCCGGAGCGCCACAGTGGCGGTGCGGCCTGGTGTTCGGTGTGATGGTCGAGCCGCGGTAAGGCGTTCACCAGCGTCTTCCCCCTTGTCGTCCGGGCGGGTCGCGCGACGGGGTGCCGGCCGCGTCACGCGTTCGGATGAGGTGTCGCGCGTTCGGGCGGAGGTGCGGGGTGCTTCGGTTCTCGAACTCGTTCCCTGACCGGGCCGCGAGTGACCGGCACGGCGTCGCCGACGCCGGAGCGGGCGCCTACGCCGGCGCCGTCCCGCGGTGTTCCGTCATGCCCGTACCGGGAACCACCGGAGCGTTCCGGCGTCCGCTGGGGTCCGGGGAAGTGGAGGAGCGCTGCGGAATCCTTCGGCGAGCCCGCCGGCGGATTCACCGGTGGACGAACCAAGGGCGTCGTTCACGTGCTCCCCTTCCATTGGAGAGGCGAACAGCGGGTCCACCGGGCCGCGTGGAGAACAGGGAGCGGCAGGGCGATTGCCGATACTACACGCGTTCGTTTCCACGGGGTAGGGATGCTTTGTACGCCGGTTATGAATGTCCGTCACACCGAAGTCGGCCGCGGCAAAGCGGGAACGCCCCGGCGCCTTTGCCGCGCGGGACGTTTCCAGTGGTCCGGGCGTAATTCAGGCGAATTGCAGATGGCGCCGGCGCCGCAATCGGCCCGCCATCACGCACCCGCTCGCCACGACCAGCAGCAGCGTCACCGCGACGGCGTGGGCCGCCCCGGAGGTGAGCGAACCGGCGCCGGCGCCGTCGACGGCGTAGGTGATGATCTCCCGGGTCGACCAGAAGGGCAGCACCTTGGCCGAATCCTTGGCCGGGTCCATCACCATCTGGGCGCCGATGACCGAGATGAGCAGCAGGGCGCCCTCCATGTCCCTGGGCACCACCGCCCCGAGCAGCAGCCCCAGGGGCACGGCGACCAGTGTGGTCAGGGCCAGTTCCACCAGGACGGCCCCCGGGTGCGCCACCTCCTGCCCGACCAGGACGATCACGGCGTACAGGGCGCTGACCGCCAGTCCGGCGGTGAGCAGGGCCAGCAGGCGCCCCGCGAAGAGCTGGAGCGGGCGGTACCCGGAGAGGGCCAGCAGCGGTTCGATCTCCCGGCCGCCGACCGTGGAGAACAGGGCCGCGGCGCTGACCGCGAAGCCCACGCCGAGGCTGGCGAAGCGGACCGCCTGCCCGGTCTGGTCGTAGCGCCCGAGGTAGAAGACGAGCGGGACCAGCAGCAGCAGGCCCAGCACGCCCCGCCGGCGCAGCAGTTCGCGGAAGGTGGCGTCCGCCATCCGCAGGGTGGCTGTCATCGGATGCCCCTGTCCCTGCCGGGGGTGAGGTCCAGCACCTGGTCCACCTGGTCGAGTTGGTTGAGCATGTGGGTGACCACGACGACGGCCCGGCCGGCCTCGCGCCACGCCCAGACGCTGCGCCAGAAGTCCACGTAGGACCCGTGGTCGAAGCCCTGGTAGGGCTCGTCGAGCAGCAGCAGGTCGGGATCGCCGAGGGCCGACAGCACGACGTTCAGCTTCTGGCGGGTGCCGCCCGACAGGTCCTTGGCGAGGACGCCGCGTGCGGGCGACCAGTCGAGTTCACCCGCGAGTTTCCGGCCACGGTGGTCGGACTCCCGGCGGCTCAGGCCCCGGCCGGTGCCGAAGAGGCTGAAGTGCTCCCCCGGGGTCAGGAAACCCATGACGCCCGCGTTCTGCGGGCAGTAGCCGACGCTGCCGGAGACGGTGACCCGCCCCTTGTCGGGGGAGATCAGGCCGGCGCAGATCTTCAGCAGGGTGGACTTGCCCGCCCCGTTGCCGCCGACGATCGCGGCGACCTCGCCCGCGTGCACGACGAGATCCACACCGGTCAGGACCCGGCGGCGTTTGTAGCGCTTCACGATGCCCCGCGCGTGCAGCACAATCTTGCGGTCGGCGGGCCCGGCCATGCCGTGGAACTCCTCTCGGGCACCGACGGAATAGCCCATGGCTGTCACCTTTCTGTGAACCGCGGCAAACGGCACGCAATTCGGCCTCGGCGGTCGGCATTCGCGACCCGGCCGGCGCTCGGGGACTCAGCCTGCCACACGCGGTGTGCGGGGCGGCCGGGATCGCGATTCCCCGGAAGTCCGGGTCCCCCCTCGGGCCGGTTTCGGGGGATTCTACGGGCGGCCGGCCGGGGGCGAGGTCCAGGCCCCCGTATTTCGGCCAACCGATCCCCGCGCCCGGAAGCGCTCTTGCAGGCCCGCCCGGAAGCTGGATAGCGTACCGGACCAGCCACATTCATCGCTCACTTGTGCGTTGCCCGCATCAGCGTCTGATTCGTCTCTTCCGGAGTTCGCCGCCGGGACGGGAGCCGGTGGGCCGCACCCCGTGTCAGAGCCAGCGGGTGTTTCCGCCCGGAACGACGAAGGGGACGTGGATGCGCGGGGGGACCGGAGACCGTCGTCTGTGGTGGCAACGGGCCGTGGCCCGCGGTTTCGCGCCGCCGCCCGCCCGCCCCACCCCGTACGTCCTGGTGGGGCGCGAGGGGCCCGGCTCGGACGTCCGCGGCGAGGTGCGCGCGGACGGGGTGAGCGGCGCGCGGCCCGGCACGGCGGCGTTCCCGCTGCCGTCCGGTGGCCTCGGGGTGCTGCTGCCCACCTATGTGGGGCGGTGCGACGCCGCGGCGCACGAGCAGACGTTCCGTCATGTGCTGGAGTCCCTGGCGGAGGTGCGGCGGGCCCACCCGGCCCTGCCGCTGACGCTGTGGGTGGGCCTGCAGTACGGCCCCGGCGAGGACGAGGAGGCGCTGCGCAGGCTGCGCGCGCTGTCCGGGCTGGTCCCCGGGGACCTGGACCTCACCCTGGTCGGCCTGGCCCTTCCCGGGCCGGGGAAGCTGCGCACGGTGAGCACGGTGCTGCGGCTCACCGCGGATCTCGGCTACTCCGGCTGGCTCTGGACGGACGACGACATCGAGATCGCGCCCGGCTGCCTCCCCCTGCTGGTCTCCCGGTTCCTGGAGCGCGGGGCGCGGGGCGCGGTCGGGGCGTACTCGGTGGCGCTGGCCCGGGAGACGGCCACCTCGCAGGCCATGTACCGGGTCTCGGGCGTCACCGCGCCGCCGAAGCCCTGCCCGGCGGCGGCCTGCCTGGTGGTGGCGACGGACGTCCTGGGCACCGGCATCCCGGCCAGGCACCTGACCGACGACGGATACGTGGTGTTCGAACTGCTCGACCCCGGGGCGCCCGATCCGCTGCACGACCTGGAGGTGCTGCCCGAGGCCCGGATCAGCTATTACCGCGTCGGCCGCACCCACGACACCTACCAGCGGCTGCGCCGCTCCCTCTACAGCCATGTCACCCTCGTCGCCGACTACCCCTGGCCCACCGCGCGGTTCTACCTGACCCGGCTCCTCTTCCACGGCCTGTGGCCGCTCGCGGCCTGGGACGGCAGCCGCGGTCCCGTGCGCGGCGCACAGCGCTGGCTGGTCAAGGGGGTGCACTTCGCCTGGTTCTGCACGGTGGCCGGCTCGCTGGCGGTGCGCGGTGCGACGGGACGGCCCCGGCGGCACGTGGCCTGGGGCGACGAGGGGGACTACCGCAGCCCCACCGTCGAGGGACCCGCGGCGGGAGCGACCGCCGGGCACTGACACACGCGGCCGCCCTCCGGGACGGCCCGGAAGGAGACCCGATGGCGACAGCCGGTCCGGCCGCGGCGGCGGTGACCGTCATCCTGCCCCACTTCGACTGCGCGGCGTATCTGGGCGCGGCCGTCGCGTCGGTGCTCGCCCAGGACCGTCCGGACCTCCGGCTGACGGTGGTGGACGACTGCTCACCGGACGAGAAGTGGGTCGCCGAACTCCGTCCGTACGCCTCCGATCCCCGGCTGACGGTGCTGCGCACCTCCCGGAACGTCGGGCACCTGCGGATCAAGAACAAGGTCCTGGAGTCGGTGGACACCCCCTACGTGGCCTTCCAGGACGCCGACGACATCAGCCTGCCGGGCCGCCTGCGCCACCAACTGGCCCTGCTGGAAAGGGACCGTGCCGACCTGGTGGGGTGCGCCTACTCCTACATCGACGAGGCCGGGCGTACGACGGGGCGGCGCCGGATGCCCCGCAACGGCAACCTGTGGATGCGGCTGGGACGGACGACCGTGCTCCTGCATCCGTCCTCGGTGGTCCGGCGCTCGGTGCTGCACACCCTCGGCGGCTTCGACGGCACCGTGCGGCTGGGCGCCGACACCGACTTCCACCTCCGGGCGGCCCGCCTGTACCGGCTGCGCAGCGTGCGCGAGGTGCTCTACCGGTACCGGATCTGGCCCAAGTCGCTCACCCAGGCGCCCGGCACCGGGTTCGGGTCGGCGCAGCGCCGGGCGTACACGGAGGCGATGACCGCCCAGGAGCAGCGGCGGCGACGGGCCCGCACCCGTGCGGAGCTGATGCCGCTGCTGATCGCCCCGCCCAACGACATCGACTTCACCCTGACCCCGGTCGACGCCGGTCAGGGGCGGAGGTGAACGACGTGCGGGAGGCGCCCGCCGGGGGCGCGGACCCGCCGCTGCCGCGGATCGCGGTCGTGGTGGCCGATCCGGACGGCGGCGCGGGGCGCACCGTGCGCGGCCTGCTCGCCCGGACGGTACGGCCCGTCTCGGTCACGGTGGTGACGGCGGCCCGCTACGGGGCGCGGCCGGTCGGGTTCCTGGCGGGCAGCGTACGGCGGGGCGTTCCGTATCTGTGAGGCGGGCCGGCGCGCCGGGCGGGTCCGGCGGCCGGCCGCCCGGTGTCAGGCCGGCCAGCGGCCCGGTTCCGGCGTGACGGAGCCGCCCTCCATGGCCCGGCAGGTGGCCCGCAGGGCGGCGACGACGGCGTCGTCCTCGCCCCAGGCGTCGAGGTCCGGACCGTCCCCGGCCTTCAGGGCCGGCACCGGCACCTCCATGATCTTCGGGTGCACGTACCGGACCGGGGTCTCGGAGGGGGCCACCAGGGACTCGGTGAGCTTCTCCCCCGGTCTCAGTCCGATGTAGTGGACCGGGAGTTCCGCGCCCGTCTGCGCGATGACCCTGCGGGCGATGTCGAGGATGCGGACCTGCTCCCCCATGTCCAGGACCAGGGCGTGGCCGACGCTGCCCAGCGCCGCCGACTGGATGACCAGTTCCACGGCCTCCTGCACGGTCATCAGATAGCGCGTCACCCCGGGATGGGTGACCGTCACCGGGTTCCCGGCCGCGACCTGGCGGGCGAAGACGTCGAGGAACGACCCCTGGCAGCCGAGCACGTTGCCGAACCGCACGCTCACGTACGGCCGGCCCGACTGGATGGCGGCCGCCGCGGTGAGTCCCTCGGCTATGCGCTTGGAGTAACCCAGCACCCCGACCGGGTCGACCGCCTTGTCGGTCGAGATGTTCACCAGGAACGCGACGTCCGCGGCCAGCGCGGCGTCCAGGACCGCCCGGGTGCCGAAGACGTTCGTCTTGACGGCCTCACCGGGGAACTCCTCCAGGATGGGCACCCACTTGAGGGCCGCCGCGTGGAAGACGATGTCCGGCCGGCACCGGCGAAAGAGCCGCAGCAGCCCCCGGGAGTCCCGGATGTCGGCGAGGAGGATGGCGGGCCGCACCGACGAGGGGCCGGCCGCGACGCTGCCGGCCGCCAGGTGGAGGGCCGTCTCGTTGCGGTCGAGCATCATCAGGCTCTCGGGTTCCCACCGGCCGAGCTGCCGGCACAGCTCCGATCCGATGTAGCCGCCGGCCCCGGTGACCAGGACCCGCCGGCCGCGCAGGAATCCGGCGCTGCTCTCCAGACCGGTTCTTATCCGCTGCCGGCCGAGAATCCTCTCGATGTCCAGGGCGGGAGGGTCGCCGGTTGGCAGGTGCGCACCATATCCTGCGAAAATATCGTCAGACATGCAGTCACTCTTCCTTTTAGACAAGAGCCATGACTGATGTGTCGACCGACACGACGAACTGGACCGACGTATCGTCTTGGTGCTTTCTTCGCCGACACCCTTGCGTTGCCTCCCCGGGAAGCCGCGCCCGGGGACCGCATTCCGGCGGCCGTCCGCCGCCTGCCGCACCGGCACCCGTCGACGTCGGGGCGGGTCCGTGTGACGTCCGAGGCGGCCGGGACCGTCACTTTATCGGGGGCCGGACCGGCGCGGGGCGATTTCCCCGACCACTGCCGGACGCACCCGGCAGTGCCGGGTGGTAAACCGGGCCGGCTCACGGAGCGTCGGCGCCGAGGAATTCCCGCGCGCCCCGCAGACGGGTCCTGATCCGGGCCCGCGTGGCGTCGGTGACGAGGCGGATGTCCAGCCCTCCCGGGGGGTCCACGTCGCTGCGCAGCCCGGCCGGCAGCCGGTCGGGGTCGAGTCCGTCCCGCCTGGCTATGAGGACGCCCAGGTCGTGACGGTTCATCGGGTCCGGTCCGGCCGCGTGGAACACACCGCAGCCGTCCGACTCCGTGATCTCCAGGAGTACGCGGGCCAGGTCGTCGACGTGGACCGGGCAGCGGACGTCGTCGGTGAACAGGACGCCGGTGCGGGTGCCGGCCACGAGGGCGTGCACGGCCTTCTCGTGCGCGGACCGGCCGTGCCCCACGATGAGCGAGGTGCGCACCACGGCGGCCTCGGGCACCCCCACCCTGACGGCAGTCTCCGCCGCGGCCTTGGCGGCCCCGTAGCGGGAGACGGGATCGGGCAGCGCGTCCTCGCGGTAGTGGACGGCGGCTCCGGAGAACACCGCGTCGGAGGAGACGTGGACCAGCCGGCACCCGGCCCGTGCCGCTTCGAGGGCCAGCCGGGCCGCGCCGTCGGCGGTGACCGCCCAGTCGGCGTGTCCGCCGGCCGCGTTGATCACCGCGGCGGGGCGGGCCCGGCCCAGCACCTCGGCCACCCGGCCGGGGTCACGCAGGTCGGCCCGGTACCAGGTGACCGACGGCAGGTCCCCCGGGCGGGTCCGGTAGGTCGCGGACGCGTCCCATCCGGCGGCCACGGCCCGGCGGAGCACTTCGTATCCGAGGAACCCGCTCCCGCCGACGACAAGCACTCTCACGCATCGCCCCCCTGACGCCCGGCTTTTCCCCGACCGCTCCCGGGAGTACGGGGACGGGTCCGCGCAACCGTGTCGAGCCGTGATTCCTGGGCCCGATGCTACTGAAGACGACGGCCCACGGGGAGAGCACCTACGCGACGGCTTCGCCCGGACCCGACCCGGCCCGGGGCCGGTGGCGCGGCGGTGTCCGGCGTCGCGCCGGGCGTCACTTGTTGCGGTCCCGGTAGGTCTTGACGCCTTTGCTGATCGCGGGGGCGGTGATGCTGACGCCGCGGTCGGTGTAATAGCGGTGGACGGCGCTGGACATGCCTTTCTGCCCGTTGGCCTCCGCCTCGTCGAGGAGGCTGACGATCGTGGCGTACTCGAGGTGGGTGATCTTGGGAGCGTGCCCGCCACGGGACTTGGGGTCCCTGGGCTGGCTCGCGCCGGCCGCTCTGGCCGCGTCCAGCATGGCCACCTGGTCCTCGGTGAGGTCGGTGAGGTTCGTTCCCTTCATCGCCGACACCCGCGGGGCGGGGGCCGCGGCCTCGCCCCGGCTCATCTTGCCGGCCTGGCCCCTGGTCACGTTCTTCGTGATCTCGGGCAGGACACCGATGGAGGGCTGGTACTCCGGCATCGGGTCCTCGACTTCGCTGTCCGAGGCGGAGGCGAAGCCGGCTTCGATCCGGTCGTCGTCGAGGGTGAACTGCGACTCGCCGGTCTCCGGGTCGTTCTTGCTCCATTTCGGACGGACCACGCCGAGCTCGCCGGCGATGTCCGCCGGTGCGACGGTGCTCTTGGCGGAGACGTTCATCCGCTGGATTCCGGTGACCAACTGCGCGAACGAGTACCGTCCCTCGATGTCCTTCGCGGTGACCAGGCTCGACAGCCGTTCGTCGGCGGCGGCGCCGACCGCGCCCTCGTGGAAGTACAGACCCGGCTTGTCACTGAAGTCGACGGGGACGTCGAGCGAGCGTGAGAAGAGGTGGAACAGCGCCCAGCACGAGCCGCACGGCCGGCGCTGACCGCGGATCACCGCCGGTCCGACGGCCGCCGCCCCGACAGCACTGGCCGCCGCCGCCAGCGCGGAGAGGTGCTTCTGTTCGGCGTGCATCGTCGCCGAGCCGTCGCGGCCGCTCAGGGAGAGCTTGCCCCGCAGCAGGATCACCGTGTCCTGGTACGCCTCGGCGGTCAGCAACTCGGCCAGGTACTCGTTCGAATCCGTGATGTTGGCCGAGATCACGGCCCGGACCCGGTGCAGGGCGCCGCCCACGTCGTTGCTCCGGGCGCCCTGGTAGACGTCGTGCAGTTTCCCCCTGGCCCGGGTACTGCGCCTGATCGCCTCCTCTGTGCCCGCCGTCACCTTGTTCCGCTCCGGCCGGACGCCCTCCTCCAGCAGGATGTCCTGCATCCAGTGTCCGCCGTGCAGGGCGGGCCCGCCGGCGTCGACGTCCATCGCGTCGGCCTGCTGCCGCTTCCTGACCTGCTCCGGCAGATACTTCTCCAGCAGCGTGATGGACGCGTTGCGGTTGGTGGCGATGACCAGCCGCCCCTTGACCAGCATCACCTGTACTTCGGTCTCGCTCTTGGTGTGCGGGCCGCCGGTGCTCTGGTCCTGGGCCCACTTCTCCCTCTCGGCGTCCTCCAGGTGCTTGATCGACCGGAGCAGTCGGATGGCGATGTGCTGGAGCGTCTGCTGCGGCCGGTCGCCTTCGCGGCTGCGCCGACCGCGCACGTCCAGCTCCTCGGTCATCCGGCCCTCTTGCTTGGTCGCCGGCGTACACGTGCACGCCTTGACCAAGGCGGCGATCTGGTCCAGGTGCGCCTTCGCGGTCTCCGCGAGCGGACCCTCCAGCCCCTCCTCGTCCTCCCTGTCGCTCTCCACGTCGCTGACCTGCTCGTCGCCGGTGCGCTTGCGCTTGTTCGGCATCAACTGCACGGCCACAGCCGGCCCCGCGACGGCCGGGTTCCCGTCGGCCATCATCCTGCTGACCGCGGCATTGCCGACGCAGCGCTGCAACTCCAGCAGGGGAGCCGCCGGCCGGTCGTCCGCCTCCGCCGCGCGCTTGGCGCCGGCCCGCGGCGCAGACCACGCCGACTTGTGCTGCTCAGGCTTGTCCTGCGCGCGCATGAGGGGTCTCCGTCCGGGCCGTGACAGGCAACTACCACTCCTGCCTACCCGCACCGGGAACCGACCGGCCAGGCCCTTGAGGGCAGACCCGGGGACACACCTCGTCCGCCCCTCCCGTGCAGTGCGGGTCAGCCGTAGGCCTTGCGGAACTTGTCGACGATGTAGTCACCCGACCGGACCGGGGCGTACTGGGGTGGATTCCCCGGTCCGGTACACGTGGGAATGCACTCGATCAGGGCGTCGTAGGACGGCTGGTGGAAGAACGGCACCGAGTAGCGTTCCGTCCGCGCCAGTTCGCGAGGAGGGTTGACGACACGATGGACGGTGCTGACCCATCGGTCGTTGGTCCAGATCGCCATCAGATCGCCGATGTTCACGACGAAGGAGCCCTCGATGCGGGGGACGCCCAGCCACTGGCCGGCCTTGTCCTGCACCTGAAGACCACCTGGTGCCTCATCCTGATAGAGAACGGTCAGGCTGCCCCAGTCGCTGTGCACGCCCTTGCGCAACTGCCCAGGGGCCGGCGCCTGGAGTTGTGGCGGGTAGTAGTTCGCGGTGAGGTTCGTCATGTGCCGGTCGATCTCGTCGGCGAACCAGTTCTCCGGCAGGCGCAGTGCCAGCGCGAACAGCCGCATGATCTCTGCCGCGAGCTGCTCCATGGCCCGGTAGTAGGCGAGGTACGCCTCGCGGAACCCGGGCAGTTCGGGCCAGGGATTGGGGGTGCACAACGCGGGGTCGGCACCCTCCGGGAGCAGGCGGGAGCCTCCGGGCTCGCCGAGCCGGTTGACCGTGAAGGTTCCCGCCACATCGGGCAGGGCCCGTTCCCGTTCGACTCCGGCACCTTCCCTCGACGCGGCCACGCTGCCGTCCCGTCCGAATCCCCGCATCAGGGGGTCGGCGGGATCGGCCAGGAGTCCGGTCTTCTCCTCGTGCGGCATGGCGAAGAACGACCGGGTCGCCTCGTACATCCTGGTGATCGTGTCGTCGGAAACCCCGTGCCCGACGACGACCAGGAATCCACTGGTCCGGCAGGCTTCGTCGATCGCGTCGGCGAGTCGGCGATCCGACGACTCGGAGGAACGCATACCGCTCAGGTCGATCACCGGCACGTAGTCGTCGACGATCGTCACCCGTGCCGCCGCTTCCCGCTCCTCGCTGTTCTCCGGCATCGTTCCGCCTCCCTCTTCGTCCACCGCGGGGTTCGAGCCACTCCCGCACCATTTCTTGCGAAGCCTTCCGCGCGCTCGGTGCGCATCGGGGCACGGCCCTCATCCCCCGCCCGGGAATCCGCTCGCCGTCGTACGGGCCGTGGGGCGCATCAAGTGCCGGGCCGGTGCCGGCTGGTCAGGGCGACAGCCGGCCGTGCTCTTCGAAAGCGGCGTGTGTGATGGGCATCAGGCGCCCGAACTCGGTCTCCATCTGCTGCGCGACCATCTCGATCTCCCGCTGCGGGTGGGAGACATGCAAAGCTCCCTCGTCGTGGACGCGCAGACTGAGGAAGTGCATGAGCGAACGGGCGTTGCACGTCGCGTACACGGTGGAGTAAGTGGCCACCGGAAGCACGACACGGGCCAACTCGCGTGCGATGCCGGCGTCCAGCATCCGCCGGTACTCGTGGTAGGCGGCACTGTAAGCCGTGACAGCGGCTTCTCTGAGCAGTGCGCGGTCCTCATCGGTTCCTCGCACGTACGTGTAATGCCCCGGCTTGCCCACCTGCTTCAGCGAACGTTCGGGGTCCGGCAGGTAGAAGACGTCCGTGAGTTCTTTGTAGCGTGCGCTCTCCTCGTTGAAGGACCACGTCCGATGGCGCATCAGGTGCCGAACGGTGAAGATGGGCGCGCGCACCAGGAACGTCATCGAGTTGTGCTCGAAAGGGCTGCCGTGCCGATTGCGCATCAGGTAGCCGATGAGGCCCTTCATATAGCCCTCACCGTGGTCCTCGTTGTGCGCGCCGAGCCCGGCCGTCGACACCCTGGCAGCGCGGACCACCCCGGCGTCGGACGCCGTGAAGTCCACGAGTGCGGCGGTGATGGAACTGCTTGTCCGAACCCCGCGCGGGTCGGCCGTGAGGTCTCTCATGATCAGTCAACTCCTTGACCGGGTGCTTCCCGTTCCCGATGCCTCGACGGGCGCGTCCCGAGCGCGGGAGCCGAAGGCGCGTCGAGGAGTCGATGCCCCCCGGCTGCCTGGCCGCGCCTCGCGGACCGAGCCGAGGTGATCCGCGAGCGCCGGAACGTGAGGCCGGGCCGTCCGTCGGTCAGAGCACGGTGACGAGGAAGGGGCCGGAGGTGTTGGTCATTCCCTGCGGTGTGAGGCAGGCCAGCAGGTCGGTGCTGGTGAGGACGATCGTGATGACGATGGTGTGCCCCGCGTAGTCACCGCTGATGATCAGGCCGCTGCTCACGAGAACGGTGGTGCCGTTGGGGCGCAGGGCGATGGAGTAGGACTGCGAGAAGCGCGAGGGCTGGGTGCCCGGATTGGCCCAGGTGATCTTGCCGATGCCGGCGCTGCTCCCGGTGAGACAGTTCAGGTTGCCGCTGCCCGAGAACGTGTAAGTGCCGGCCGTGTGGCTGAGGTCGGTGGAGACACAGGGTCCCAGGGTGCCGGTGACGTCGACGTCCACCTGGGGCGGCGGAGTGGTGTACGTCAGACCCGGTGTGTACGTGGTGCTCTGCACTCCCAGCGGGCAGGAGACGATGCCGTCGGCGGCAACTGCCGGGGTGGCCGACAGTGCCAGGGGAGTTCCCAGGGCCAGGAGCCCGGCGACACCGACAGCGGCGGCGCGTATGCGCGAGCGGTCTTTGAAGGACATGAGGTCTCTCCGCGGTCGGGTCGGTGGCGTGTGAGCGGGCGCGCCGGACAGGGCATCACCCGCGGTCCTGACTCTGGCGACGGCCGGCCGCCCGAGGCCATAGCCCGTCGGGAGGGGTGTGCACACCGGCACGTTCGCGCACACCGCGCGTGACGCCTTCACACCGGCGCCTGCGCCTGGTCGACATCACTGGCCGGGCCGCCGGCCTCCTGCGCGCCGGGAGCAGCTCGGGCCGGCAACGGGCACGGCAGTTCGGGGCCGGTCTACGCCGTGGCCCCGTCCGGAGCGGCGCGGGCGCTGTCGAACTCTGCCCGTGCCAGTTCGCGCAGTCGGGCCCGGCCCCGGGTGAAGTGCGCTTCGGCGGTCTTGGCGGTGATGCCGTGTTGTCGGGCGAAGGCCGACACGGAGACTCCCGCCGCCCTGGCGAGCAGGATCTCCCGCTGCCGTCCTTCGAGCGTGCGCGCCTGCTCCAGCAGCCACCCTCCGAAGGCGGTGTCGCAGATGTCGTCCTCGACGGTGCCGTGGGTGTCCGCCCAGGGCACGCGCCGCACGAGAGTCCGGTCGCGGTCCTGGGCGCGGTAGAAGTCGGCGCACAGGCGCATGGCCACCGAGGTCAGGAACGGGCCCAGCCGGCCGGGGTCCAGGGTCCGGTGAGCTGCCGTACGCGTCATGGCCTCCTGCACGCAGTCCTCGGCGTCCTGACGTGTGGGAAGACGTTTTTGCACCAGCCGCATCAGACGGTCATGGTGCCGGGCGATCTCCCCCCACACCTGATGACCGGTCACAGGGCGGACGGACGGCTGAGACATACGGAACGGCTCCCAAGGCGCTCGAACGGAGTGGACGACGCCTAGCTGCCCGCCATGGGTCCGCGAAAACGGAGGAGTGCATGCCTGTCGCAGCACGCGGCGGCTTCAGCGCCCCACGGCAGCACTCGCGCCCCCGCCCGCCGAAGTCGGTCATGTACACCTGTGATCAGCGCATCCGGCGCCGTCGTCCGCGCGGCCGTGGTGAGCTGCCTCGCTTCCCACGTCGACGAGGCTGGCGCCGACCGGCCGGCGGGTGACCGGCTGTGCCACCGGCACGGGTGGCACAGCCGTCCTGTGCGTCAGAGGTCAGGACCGAGGGGTCAGGCCCACGGCGAGGTCACGACCCAACTCGTGTCGTCGGCCCAGGAGGTGGCGCTGTCCCAGGCGTGGGTGCCGCCGTCGGCGGCCACGTAGGCGGCGTAGCCGTAGTGGCGGACGAAGTCGGCGGGGTAGTTGGCGGACCGCAGGGAGACGCCCTGGCCGTTGTGGGCGGCCTGCGGGCAGAAGGTGGCGTCCAGCCGGGCCAGCGCGGTGTCGACGGTGTCGACCCGCAGCCGGAAGTCGTAGTGGCGCAGGTACTGGCCCGGCTTGTCGGCCGACTCGAACGACACGCAGGAGGCGTCGCCCAGCCCCGCGCGCACGGTCCAGGTGGCGGCGGCCTTGTCGGCGGCCGGGCTGGACGAGGACGTCGCCGCGATGACGGCGTTGGTGTCGGCGGTGTTGTGCCGCAGGTAGTCGGCGGTGCAGCAGGAGGTGGTGGCCCGCAGGGAGACACGGGAGCCGACGGTGGGTGCGCCCGCCACGGCGGACGTGGCGTAGCCGGCCGCGTTGATGTTGGACTGGACGGCGTTCTCGGTGGCGTCGGTCGGGAAGCCGGACGTCAGGACGCCCTCGTAGAAGGTGCCTGCCGATCCGTTGCTGTTGTCGCCTCCGATGCCGAGGATGATCGCGCCCTCCTTCTTCATCGGGTTGTAGCCGGTGGCGTTGGGGCGCGGACCGTCGTAGGCGGTGGCCAGGCCGCCCGACTGGGCGTTGCCGGAGCGGATGGCCCAGTGGTTCGGTCCGCCCTTGACGGCGGCGGTCAGGAAACGGTGGCTGACGCTGGGATTCCCCGCGTTGTAGCCGCGGTTGACGCCGGAGAAGAGGCCGTTCTCCAGGTCGGCCATGGCCCAGGGGCCGTTGCCGGAGCCGTAGCCCCAGGTCCTGCTGTTGCCGAAGTAGATGGTCTCCATGGTGCCGTTGCCGTTGTCGCGGCTGTTCGTCTCGGCGTTGCCGTAGTCGAAGCAGCAGCCACCGTTGTAGTGGGTGCCGTCGAGGACGGCGTACATGCCTTCCGGCTGGTCGCCGGTGGCGATGCCGTTGGTGCTGTTGTCGCGGTATCCGGTGCCGGGCGCGACGAAGACGCCGTACGCCTTGTGGCCGCCCACGGTCACGGGTGCGGCGGATGCCTCGGCGAGGTTGTCGTAGCCTCCGGCGGCGGGGCCCTGGAAGCCGCCGGGCGGGGCCTGGGTGAGGTGGTTGCCGCGGCCGGACTGGTCGTAGAGGACGGTGATCAGACAGCCGGTGCCGGCGCAGAACGCGTCCTGTGCGGCGGCGTCGGCGTAACCGCCCGCACTGAGTACGCCGATGTCCCGCGTGGCGCCGTCGGAGGCGCGTTTCACCTGGTACAGGCGGCTGTTGTACGCGGAGTACAGGGCGCGGGTGGTGCTGTGGGCGGCGACACAGGGGGTGCCGCCCGCGGCGTACAGGTCGCAGGGCTGCGAGCCGGCGGCCGCGGCGCTGGTGCTCGCGGAGGTCTGGGTGGCGAACACGGCGCTGACCAGAGCCAGTGCGAGGGCGAGCAGGACGAGCGGCCTGTCCCGCCAGGTGCGGGGTGATCTCACCGACATGGGCGGTCTCCTGGGGATCGGGGGGAGCGGAGTCCGTTCTTCGCTTAGTCATGCGCATGACATTCACGCCTGATCGATGCGGTCGATATATCGAACGCCGTTCGTGAATTCGTCGTGGACCCTAGGGATGCCGTGACGGGCAGTCAATACACGAGTACGCAAAGCATGGTGCGGGGCCGGAGAGATGCGGGACGGCGCCACTGGACCTCGGCGCCGATCCGGCGTTCCGGCGTGAGGTGGACAGGGCCGTGCGGTGTGCCCCGCAAGCGCGGCCGGCGACGGAACAAGGGCCGGTTTCGCAAACCTCCGAAACCGGCCCTCATCTGCGACTCTCACGAGTCGGGACGACAGGATTTGAACCTGCGACCCCTTGACCCCCAGGAGTAAGGGGTGTCCAATTTGCCAGCATATATAGTTAGAAATCAGGGTGCGCAGCGTGCGGTGCCGTGCGTGCCGTTCAGGTGCGCGGACACCGTCTGGTCCCCAACTGGTCCCCACGGGCCATGTCCGTGATGCGCGCGTTGAGGGCCGCCGCCGGGTCAAGAGGCCGGTGCGCCAGGGCCTGTCGCGGCGTGGGATCTCCCGGCCTTGTGCCTGAGTTCGCGAATGGTGTCCTGCCATTGCCAGGAATCACTGCTGCACCACTGTTCCCCATCGACTGGCTGCCAGGCCGCGAGTTCCTCCAGGCGGGCACTCACCGTGGAGCTGTCGGTGTCGGGAGTGCGGGTCCCGCCGTCGAGTCGCCGTTTGATGTCATGCAATCGGTGTGCCGCACGGTAGTAGGACAGTTGCGAGCAGGTGAGCCTGCGTACGGCGTGACCGCCGCACTTGTTGCACCAGTCGAAGTCGGTACGGGCCATGAGATCGGCGACGGTGAGGAGGTCGTCACCAGCCACGACCGCGCGTTCGTGAGCATGCCGGCACAGCGGTGAGTGGCTCTTGCCCTCGATCAAAGGGTTAGCGTTGGTGGTGTGGAGCTGGAGCGCGGCCAGGGGGCCCAAAGGGAGGCCGCTGCCGCTGCGCCACCGGTCACTTCCGGGCTGCCGGAATGGCGCGAGGTCGACGCGATCCTCCGTGAGCAGACCATGCCATACCGCCACCGGCAGCCCGCCGGGCCGCTCGGCATCCAGGCTCCGCAGGTCGTGCACGCCGCGCGCCAGGGCAAGCAGGCGAAGATTCAAGTTCCAGGGCTTCGGCGGCAGCGGACCCCGTACCGGCAAAGCTGTTGATCACCTCTTCGGCCGGACCGTAGGTTCCGTCGCATGACGAATTTCCGGATCGGTGTGATGTACGACCGCGACTGGGTGCCCGAGGAGTTGCCCGCCTTCGCGCGGCGGGCCGAGGCGCTCGGGGCGGACGACCTGTGGGTGGTGGAGGACCTGCGCTGGAACGGCGGGGTGTCGGCGGCGGCCGTGGCGCTGGGCGCGACCGAGCGGCTGCGAGTGGGCATCGGGATTGCCCCGGCGCCGTTGCGCAGCCCGGCCCTGCTGGCGATGGAACTGGCCACGCTGGCACGGGTGTTCCCCGGCCGCCTGGTGGCCGGGATCGGTCATGGCGTACGGGAGTGGATGGAGCAGGTCGGGGTGGCGCCGCGCTCTCCGCTGGCCCTGCTGGAGGAGACGATCACCGCGGTGCGGGCGCTGCTGCACGGGGAGCGGGTCACGGTGGACGGGCGGGAGGTGCGGATCGACGGCATCGAGCTGGTGCATCCGCCCGCCGAGCCGCCGCCGCTGGTGGCGGGGGTGGTACGGCCGCGCTCGCTGGAGCTGTCCGGGCGGGTCGCGGACGGCACGCTGATCGCC
>NZ_JBIAZN010000028.1:0-88076 GCF_042899225.1 Streptomyces sp. NPDC000134 | reverse complement strand
CCGACCCCAAGCCCTACATCTGGACCAGAACCGCGGACGAGATCCTCGAACGCCTCGCCAGCTATTTACGCAGGATTCCTGACTCAGAAGACTAGTGCTTTCAGCATGCGCCTCACACCAGCCCGCGCCACCGAAGAGCGGCCCGCAGGCGGTACGCGATCGGCTGGCCGCGGCCGACGACGCACCGTACTCGGCCGTGCTCACAGCCGTCACGCAGTCGGGAACCGGACGACTTCAGCTCATGGAGGGGCGCGTCAACCTCAACGCGCCCTTCACCGGACGTATGACAGACACGACCGAGGAGTACACCGAGGACGTCGTGTACACCCCGCGCACCGTGTACCGGCGCGCCAGCGGAACGCAGGGGGTGTGGCAGGAGTTCCCCGCGGCGGCGGCAAAGGGAGGAATACCTACGGACCGGCTCCCGCAATACGTGCGGCTCATGCTCGGTCACCGTGCCTCCGTGCACCGGGGGAGCGAGGCATTGCGGGTGTCGGCGCACCTGGACCGGAAGGACATCGAGTCGGTGGACAGGACCGTCGCACGCAACCTGCGCACCGCGTCCGCGATCGACGCTGAGGCATGGATCAACGACGAGGGCCGGGTCGTGCGCCTGCACCAGAAGATCCACTTCGCGTCCGACCCCGACATCGAAGCGACGCTCACGCTCACCGACTTCAAGGACCCCATGCCGGTGAACGCCCCCGCTGCGTCCTGAGCGTCAGCCGCACGGAAACCAGCGGAACCCGAGGCCGGCGGGCGCGGTGCTGGGCCGGCCAAGGCGCTCGAAGGTATGGAGGGCCCCGGACCCAAGACGCATCGGTCGTGCGCGAGTTCTAGCTTGGTCTAGACCAAGCGGGGTACGCTTTACCTCGCCACCATGAAACGCCCCACGGTCATGGCGGCGCTGCTTGACATGCTCATGCCTGCGTGTCCTCGGACGGGCAGGCGCGAACCCCCACACAGGAGTTGTCATGAAGAGCAAGAGGATGCTGGCCATCGCCGTCGGCGCGGGGATCTCTCCGTTGCTGGCCGTGACGCTGCCGGCCAGCAACGCGAGCGCGCACGGCTACATCTCCACGCCCCCCAGCCGCCAGGCCCAGTGCGCCGCCGGCACGGTCTCCTGCGGTTCCATCAAGTACGAGCCGCAGAGCGTCGAGGGCCCCAAGGGTCTGATGAGCTGCAGCGGAGGCAACTCCGCCTTCGCCGAGCTCGACAACGACAGCAAGGGCTGGAAGGTCACCCCGGTCAGCCGGACGACCAGCTTCAACTGGCGGCTGACGGCCCAGCACGCCACCTCCACCTGGCAGTACTACGCAGGTGGCCGGAAGATCGCGGAATTCAACGACGGTGGTGCCCGGCCTGGGGCCACCGTCACCCACCAGGTCAACTTCGGCAGCCTGACCGGCAAGCAGAAGGTGCTGGCCGTGTGGAACATCGCCGACACCGTCAACGCCTTCTACGCCTGCGTGGACGTGAACGTGAGCTGACGCGGTGCCCCACCCGGCCCTGCCGGGCCGGGTGGGCGGCGACGGGAGCACGCGCCCGTCACACAGCGCACCCGGCACCGCGCCACCTTCCCTTTCGGTCCGCCAGCGGCCGAGGGCTTTCGGACGACCGTACGGAAGGGTGGGTACGACGATGGAGAGAACCGGCGAGCGAAGCCGTCACCTCCCCCGGGAGACCGCCCCGGTGGAGACCGGGAACGGCGGGCGGGTCACCCGGGCGGTCAGGTCACTGGCCGACAGGCTTCAGTGGCGCGGTCCGGCGCTGCTCCGGGTGTCCGTGGGCACGGTGTTCCTCTGGTTCGGCGTCCTCAAGTTCTTCCCCGCGACCAGCCCCGCCGAAGGGGTCGCCGTCCGGGGCGCGACGAAGCTCATCCTCGGGCTGCTGCCGCCGGACGTGACGCTATGGATGCTGGCCGCGGCCGAGACGGCCATCGGCCTCGGTCTCGTCACGGGAGTCCTGCTCCGAGTGGCCCTGATCGGGTTCTTCGTCCACATGGCCGGCGTCTTCTCCACGCTCCTGCTGCTCCCGGGGGAGATGTGGCAAGGGGATGTGCCGGTCCCCACGCTGGAGGGCCAGTACATCATCAAGAACGTCGTCCTGGTGGCGGCCTGTCTCGTGGTGGCGGCCGACGAGTGGGGCCGGACGGCGCCGCCGTGAGGCCGTCCGGGATACCGGAGCGCAGCCGTAAGCCCAGCCGCCATCCGTACTGAACTTCCGCACCGACCAGGCCACTGCGCTCGGGCGGCGGCGGTCACGCGGACCATGCCGTCAGGGCCGCCGCTCCGCATGGCCGTGCACTCCTTTCCCCAAAGGGCGACCCACCGGTCGTCACATCGAAGACGAGGTCTCATGTACCGACACGGAGCCACCGCCGCCACGGCCGCCGTGGTCCTGCTCGCCACCGCTCTTGCCGCCGGTCCGGCGGCCGCAGCTCCCGGCGCGACCGGGGAGGTGAAGGCCCGCGTCGGCGCCGACTGGGCGACCGGGGTCGTCGTCTTCACCGCCGCCGAAGGGCAGACCAACGACCTCCACGTGATCCCCATGGACCACGGCGCCGACACCCGGCAGATCGGCTTCCGCGACCAGGTCCCGCTCGAACCCGGCGACCACTGCGCATACCTCGAACCCGGAAACGACACCTTCGTCGTCTGCGAACTGCCCACCGGCAGCGACCGGTCCGAGCGGATCGACGTCTTCCTCGGCGACGGCGACGACATGATCGTCACCAGCGATCCCGCGGTGGGCACGGTGCGGGGCGGCCCCGGTGACGACACCCTGCACGCCCACACCGCACACACGGTGCGCGGCGACGCGGGGGACGACATGGTCATGGGCCGCTCGGTCCTGGACGGCGGCGCCGGTGCGGACCACCTGATGGGCGACGACGGCGACCAGTGGATGACTGGCGGCCGGGGCGATGACCTGATCGAGGCGTACGGCGGGGAGGACAAGGCGTACGGCGGCCCCGGCGACGACCGCGCCCTCGGCGGCCCCGGCGACGACCTGCTTCTCGGCGGTCCCGGCGACGACACCCTGCACGGTGAGGAGGGTGACGACCTGATCGGCGGCGGCCCCGGGAAGGACACGGCCGAGGGCGGTCCGGGCCGCGACATCGTCCTCTGACCCGCGACCCGCGACCCGCCACCCGGTCTCCGACCGGGCGGGGGCGTAGCGGTGCGTCGTCCCGGCGGCGGGGTCGTGCCGTCCTGCCTCTGTAGGAGGAGGCACGCCCGCGACGGGGACGGTTCGTAGTGCGCTCGGCACATCGCGCAGGCCGTGGCACGGGCCAATGTCGGCGGACTGGATGTCTGGTGCGGAGCGGACGCCAGCCCGTGAGGGGGTACGGCCGCCGTCAAACCGGTTCAGGGGGCATCGAATACTGTCACGGTCAGCGCCTTGTCCCACCGAGCGGCGGCCAGGTCGTCTTGGCGGATCATGAATTTCGTGTAGTACTTCTCGTAGATCCGGGCTTCATTGGCGAGCGGTATCCATTCACTCGCCAGATGGAGCGCGTCCTCGTCGAGGTAGGAGAGCCATTTTCCCTCCCCGAGGGTCTTCGCCATGATGCTGCTGACCGTCATCTCGTCATCGGCGTACCCGCCGATGACGAGATAGGCGCCGGACGACCAGAGGCTGTGGGCCAGGGACCGGAGTTCGTCCAGGTGCGGCAGTTCACGCTCCATGTACTGGGCCAACTGCTGCTGGAAGGGCGACATGTCGTCCCACTCGAGATCCTCCCAGAACTCGTGCCAGTCCTCGCCCTCGTCGCCCTCCTCGAGCCAAAGGGGAAGGTCGGCTCTGAGGTCGGCGCAGACGTCGATCCGTTCGCCGACACACGCGGAGTCGGGAGGTTCCGCGACCGCGGTTTCGGTGCCGTCCGGTACATACACGACTCGCATGTACTGTCCCGGACCGGCCTGAAATTCTTCGAAATCCATTTCTTGGTGAACGAAGAAGAGCAACGTCCCGTCCACCGGCAGGTCGAAGCCGTCGACCCTCGGCAGCGCCCCGCAATCGACGGAGAGGAGCAGGGGCAACGGAATGTCCCCGACGGACGGCCACTTCATGCCCACCGGCAGCCGGGGCAACCCACCGATGTGCCCGACCGTCGGACCATCGCCACCCCCGGACAACCCGATCGCCAACCGAAGGTGCTGGCTGAACCTGCTGATTTCATCGTCCGGGATGCCCAACTCAAGCGCTGCCCGACGTAACTGTCCCTGATGATCCATGCCCGAAAAGATAAACCTCCCTCAACCCGGCCGTGCTCCCGGGGTGTTGGTGGGCATGGGTCGTACGGGACGGACGCGAGCGGTCGGCCACCTCGACGTCCGGTCGGCAGTGCGTCGGGCACGCCCCCGCCTCGGGGGGATCACTTCTCCGCGATCCGCACCACACCGGTGATCGTGCCCTGGTACACGACGCCGCCGGGTGCGATGGAACCGACCATCTGCAAGGTGTCGTAAAGGGACGAGGCCCCCAAGTAGTGCCTGCGCACGATGGCGCCCGTGTCGGGGTCGATGCCGGCGTAGTAGTAGGGGTCCAGGAGCGAGGTACCGTCACTGCCCGGAAGGAGGGAGCCGCGCACGACGGTATGGATGAGGCCGTCAGCGGTGGACAGCCGGGGAACGGCCGCCGACCGGACCGTGGTGTCCCAGGTGAGGTCACAGCCACTGCCGTCGGCGCGTACGTCGACACGGGACAGGCCGCCGGTGAAGTCGGCCGACGCAGGCACACTCTCACCCGCGCCCTCGGGCACCGCCGGGTAGGGATAGCCGTACGTGCTCGCAACGAACACCGAACGCCCCACACCTATCGGCGAGTTCTCACTGCCGCTGCCCCCGGCCGCCAGAACGGGCGTGGAGCAGACTTGGGCTCCGGTGTCCGTACGGTAGACGAGGAGGTTCACGGTGGGTGAGGCGTTGTCGACGATGGTGACGTAGTCGGTTCCGGTGGTGGGGCCGAAGAAGGTCGGGGTGGACCCTGTGCCCCAGCTCAGTTGTCCGGGCCTTCGGGCCGCACCGCGGTCGTAGGTCCGCCGCCAGGAAACGGCCGGGGCACCGTCCCTTCCCGCGGTCAGCAGGTAGGTCGCGTGCGAGGTGGCGACAGCCGTCCCCTCGGGCGAGGTGGAGATGGAGTTGTCGACGCGTTCGTCCGCTGGGAGGGCGAGGGAGCGGACCAGGCCCGTCGACTCGTTCGCGGTGCCGACGACACCGCCCCCGGTGGCGAACCAGACCCTGCCCTGCCAGTCGGGCGCCAGGCCGGTGACCGAGTCGCCTTCCGGGACGGCGGACGCCAGGGACAGCGTGCGTTCGACGTACAGTTCCCAGCCGCCGTCGGCCTTCTTGCGGTGCGCGATGCGCAGCAGGTTCCGGTTGCCGTCCACCACGACGAGCCGGTCTTCGTGGTCCAGGTAGGCGTAGACCCCTCCCAGCAGCGATCCCTTGGCGATGGGCAGGCTGGCCAGTGACGCGCCCGTCCCCGGGTCCAGCAGGTGCACCGTGGGGACCCGGGTCAGGATCGGGGTGCACAGAGCGACCGGGTACCCGTCGGCACCCACGAGGATGGTCGGGCACGCCGACTGCAAGGCGATCCGTTTCGAGGTCAGCGGGCCCGCCCCGGGCCCCGGCAGGGGCGTGGCGTCGGAGGAACCGGTGTCGCCGTGCATGGTGGCGGTTCCGTCCGGCCCGGCGTACGGGTTGTGCGGCGGGAGGGGCCCGAAGCCGCTTCCCTGTGCCTGGGCCGGTGACAGCGCGGCGGTGAACGCGAGCGATACGGCGGCGGCGAGCACACCGACATGAGCGAGGCGGACGGAAGACATCGAGTCGAGGTCCTGTCGACAGGCGGCGCCAGAAGGCGCCGGCGGAGGAAGAGGACGGCCCCGGCCGGTCGCTGAAGCGTATGGGCGTTGCACCGGCCCGCCGACGAGAGAGAAACGGCGCCACAAGGCGTCGGAAGGTGGGTCGCGGAATCAGATGGCCACGGGGCGACACAACGCGGAGCACGCGTAGGCCAGGTCGACATGGAGTCGACGGCTCAGGTACGCGTGCTCGATCATGACGGTCAGTTTCCGCCTCCGCCAGGTACCCGACAAGTCCTGTCTCACTTGACGGACGCCCCCCTTGCGGCTCCTCACCGCGCGCAGTGCCGAGATCGTCGACATAGCCGCTTGACCAGGTGGTCGGAGCGACATCGTCCGTCCAGCTCGGCCCCTGCGTCTCCCTCTCGACGCCGGCCCGCACCTCAGGGACCTCGGTCATCTCCCCTCCGCCCAGGTCGCGCACCTGCCTGGGCCTGCTCGACGCGGGCACCGAGGTCCGGACCGTCACCTGGAACACCGGTGCCACCAGCACCCTGTCGCTGAACCGGACCACCACGGTAGGGAAGAGGCGGGACACCCTCGGCGGCCCCAAGGATCTCCGCCGCGCGGACGAACGGGAAATAGCTTGTCCGGATGGACCTTGCGCCGACGGAGCCATCTGAGTAGAAGGGTGAAATGTTCTTGGAAAGAAGTGAAAGTCAGGCGACGAAAGAGCGCGTCGGCAGGCGTGCCCCTTCGCCGCCCGCGGCGGCCCCGCTGTCCTCCCTCCAGGCCCAGAACGCGGCGGCGGGCAACGCGGCCGCGACCCAGGCGGTCCAGCGGGCCAGGGGGAACCGGCCGGACACCGTCGGCAACGCGGAGCTGACGCGGGCGGTGCAGCGCGCGCTCCACGAGCACGGCCCCGGCTGCGCTCACGACCTGATCGACGTGCAGCGGCGGGTGGAGGGCGAGCCGGCCCTCCAGCGGCCCAGCGCGTTCTTCGCGGCCCAGCGGACCCCCGGCCGCCCGCTGGCCTCGCACGTCCAGCGCAGGGTGGAACAGGCCTACGGCATGCCCTTCGGCCACGTACGCGTGCACGACGACCCCGTGTCCCAGCAGTCGGCGGTGGAGATGGGCGCCAGCGCCTACACCAGCGGGTCGGACATCTACATCGGCCCGCAGGGCGTGGACGACGAGACGATGTACCACGAGCTGGACCACGTCTGGCAGCAGGCCTCCGGGCCGGTGGCGGGCACGGACAACGGCATGGGCGCGAAGGTGTCCAGCCCCCGGGACGCCTTCGAGGTCTCCTCCGCCGCCAACGGCAGACGCGTGGCCCGTGGCGAGGCGCCCGACCTGACACTGCCCGGCGGGCACGGCCACGGCACGCACGTTCAGCGCGCCGCTGCGGCGCCGGCCGTGCAGCGCATGGAGAACCCCCGGGGCCGCCGGGACGAACGGGGCTACGAGGCCGACGCCTCCGGCCCCGAGCAGGACAGCGACAGCTCCCCCGAGCGGCGGGAGCTTCAGGAGCGAATCCGGCGAGAGATGGAGGAGGGACCGAACCTCGACGACCTCGCGGAGCGACTGGACCGGCTCGCGGAGCGCCCGGCCATCCCCCGGTTCCGCCGGGTGCTCCCGGAGTCGGACTCCGACTCCTCGGAGCCGGCGCCCGAACCTCCGGCGCGCATCCGGCTCCCGGCCGCGGAGCCCATGCCCACACTGGCGGAGCACACCGATCTGGCGCCGCTGCGCGAGCTGCTGATGCAGGACCTGGAGGAGCGGGACCTCGACAAGAAGCTGAAGGTCACCTTCAACGTGCTCGCCACCGGTAACGTCCTGGGGGGTCATGCCTGGTTGGAGGTCACCGGGTCCACGGGGCAGCGCGTTTCCTTCGGCTTCTTCCCCGAGCGGGGCGTGCAGTTCGTGGGGCTCGGCAGCGTCCGGGGCGGGGTGCAATGCCCCGACCCGTTCGTCGGCCGGTACGAGCCCACGCTCCATGAGTCGAAGAACGTCACCCTGCGGGACGTCGTCAAGGGCTACGAGATGGTCCATGGCAGGACCCAGAACGACTACAACTTCACCCAGCACAACTGCACGACCTTCGCGGGCGACGTGTGGAAGGCCATGACCGGCAAGACCCTCCCGAACAACTACCTCACCGCGCTGGGGCTGCTCAGCCTGGCCGTCGCGACCCCGCAGGCCGCCGCGGACGGCCTGGGAAGCCGGCAGGAGCAGCGGACGAACGCCCGCAGGGAGCGCGCACTGCCGCTCGCGCAGGGCCCCGTGCGCGGCCTGATGCCCGGCGCGGGCACCGCGGAGGAGGTGGCCGAGCGGATCGCCCGCGAGCGGCAGTCTCAGAGCAGTTCGTCGGAGTCCACGGAGGAGGTGGACTGACCCTCACGGCGCACGCGTGCGCCGTCAGCCGCCGGCCGCCCGCACAGCGGCGTCCGGCTCGGGCGGGTCCCGTCCGTCCCCCGTCGCGCGGCACCGGCTCGCCGGTGACCGGCACGTCCCGCACGGCGGGTGGCGTACCGCTTCGCCTCGTTCGGGCGCTCCGCACGCTGCTGGACCGCCTCATCGAACCGGCCCCGGCCGCCGCGTAGTTCGCCGGGGGAGCGTCCCAGGAGCCGAGGGCCTGCCCGCACACCGCCACGATGCCGCGGTTCAGAGGTCCCGGCCGGCACACCCCGTCGCGTGCAGGCCGGTGGAAGCGTTGCCGCCGACCCCGGACGGCGAAGGGTCCCGGGCCGCCCGTGGCCCCAGGGTCCTGTCGCCGCTCCCACCGCCGCCGCTCACCAGCCGTCAGGTGCGCTGCCCACCCACGCGATCGGCCGGCCCTCGCGGGGGCGGTCCCAACGCGGTCCTGCCGTCAGGACATCAGGGCATCAGGGCGTCGAGGAAGGGGGCGGACACCACGTGATGGGGGTCGAGCCGGTCCAGGGTCGCGACGGCCTCGTCCCACCCCGGGCCGCCCCCGGCGCGCAGGCTGGCGGGGATGGTGCGGGCCAGGACGTCCGGGTCGGACCACGCCGCGGTGTCGGTATAGGCCCAGCCCTTGGACCACTCCGCCCGCACCGTCGCCCTCTCCCCGTCCAGGGCGAACAGGAACTGCTCGACCTGCCGGTAGAAGCGGTGCAGGGCGGGTGTGGTGGGCAGGGAGAGGATGTCGATCCATACGGCGGTGTCGGCGTCCGGCCGGTCGGGGCGCGGGCGCAGGGCGGACAGCAGGGGTGGCCGCGCGCCGGGTACGCCGCACACGGACGGGTCCTCCAGACCGGTCACGCGAATCTCGACCTGGCCGTTGACCGGGTACTCGCCACGCGCCGCGTACTCGGCGAGCAGTGTGCGGTAGAAGTCGGCGAACTGGCTGACCACCCATTGCAGATCGGCGCGGCGGACGAGGACGGCATAGCCGTTGGCCGTCTCGCGCAGCGTGGTGGGCCGTACGTACTCCAGCAAGTTGCGGGAGGCGCCCCACAAGTCGGACCGCAGGCCGCCGGCCAGCAGATGGGTAAGGACGTCACCGGTCAGCACATCCCGCACGAGGCTGCCGGAGAGCAGGACGTCGGTGATGTCGCCGGTCAGCGCGACCTTGGTCAGCAGGTACTGCACCTGGCCGAAGAGCGGCGCGCTCGCCCAGGCCCCCGAGACCAGGGCTCCGGCCAGCCGGGCCACCGGCTCGGGCAGGGAGTCGGAGAACGGGTAGTTGTACGGCTCGTCGACCGCGCGGGAACCGAGCGGTCGGCGCGGAGTGACGCTCCAGACCTTCAGCCAGGGCTTGTCGGTGAAGGCGAACCAGATCGCCTCCACACGGCCGGTCCGGTCGACGAAGTGGGCCAGCGTCCGCTTGCCGGACGCGGCTTCGGGGGCGGCGAACAGTTCGGCGGCCGGGATGTCCAGGAAGGACTGGCAGCGCAGGTTCTGGTCGGTGCCCATGCGCAGGACGGCCTCGGTGACGAGCGAACGGCCGAGGTGGGTGAGGAGCGCGTCGCAGTCCGGTTCCGCCCGGCCGACGGTCCGCAGCACGTAGCGGCCCGTGTCCTCGTCCCAGACGACCGCGGTCAGTTCGGTGACCAGGTTGCTGAGCGAGCCGTAACCGTGACCGGGCGGCGGGCTCTCGCCGACGGCGGGGACGGCCGTACCGTGCGCGCCGATGGCGAGCGCGCCACCGACCGACAGTTGTCCGGGTGCCGGCGCGGCGGTGACTCCGTGACCGGCGGCGCCGGCGAACGCCAGCAGGTCCTCCAGGGTGGCCCCGGTCTGGACCCGGACCTCGGCCGAGCCGTCGGCGGCCCGCCGCTCCAGCGACATGGCGGTGAGGTGCGCGGTGGTGTCCAGCAGGACGACCCGAGACTCGGCGGGTGTGCCGTCCGACACCGTGAGCGGGGCCCAGCCGTGCCGTTTGCCCTGCGCACGGACGGTCCAGCCCGCCCCGTACGCCCAGTTGACGACGTCGAGTACGTCCTGGGGATGCCGAGGGGCGCACGTCCAGAGCTGGTCGGTGCGGATCTCCCCGGCCCAGTTCTCGTAGACGCGTCGGTAGATGTCGGGCCCTGCCGGGAAACCCTGCGGCGCCGGGGGCGCGTCGGCGGCGTGCGCGTCATCCGGCCGGACCAGTCCGCGCAGCAGCCACACCGCGCCGCCGGCAACGGCCGACGAGGCGAGCACTTGGCGCCGCGACAGCCCACCGCCGTGAACCGAAGAATCCCCCGCCATCCCCGAAACCTCCCTCTGTCCTGCCGGCCTGAACGGGTCGAGCGCTCAGGATACGGCAACACGCCGTCTGCGCCCAGATGTTCTTCCGGTTCCCCGACACGGGACCACCGCCTCCACCTGACACAGGCACGGGCCCAGCCGAGAACGCCGCAGCCTGCACCACCGCGAGAGGACGGCGGCCGGCCGCGCCGCGCGCCCCAGCACCTCGGGGAAACCGGATGTGCACATCGGTGACACGGGCTTCGTCGAGGAGGAAGCGGTGGCAGAACCCGGGATCACCGCGGTGCGCGTCGAACACGGCGTTGGCCCGGTAGGCATCGGAGCCAGGTCAGGTGTCACCCAGCCCCGCAGCAGTCGGGTCAGAACAACGAGCAGCCGCTGCGGGTGCACCTTTCCTTTTTCAGTGTCGCTGCGTCGCTGTTCAAGAAGATCGTGACCTCCTGGATGCCGCCCGGCAAGCCGATGCGCAGTTCCTTGCTGAACCCCTGGTTCGACCCGCCCGGTTGGTCGTAGGCACTGCAGTACGGCCCGTCGGTGGTATTGCCATTCCAGCCCGTGACGCATATTTGCCTCGGGCCGCTCACCGCGTGGACGGCAGCAGCCACGCTGGCCGTATAGCCATCGGTGAAGTGGATCGTCCCCGAGGTGGTGGTGGCGCCGTACGACATGCCGAAGTCCATGTTTACGTCGCTGGCAGTGGCGTGGGCCGGAGCCGTGCCGAAACTGATCGTCGCGAGTGCCGTAACCGCTACGGTCATGAGAACTCTGCGCATCTTCCCCTTCTTCCTTGAACGGGCGTTGAGCGAGCGAAAATCTTCACGGTGAATCGTCGTGGAAGGCCATGAACAGTATGTGAGGTGTGCATGCCATTACATGGAATAAGGAGTGTACTTCGCGAAGTTGCCGGTAGCGGGTGCGGTATGCGTGCAGGGCTCCCATCCGGCTGCGGGGAGTCGTGGCAGCGGCAACAGGCGGGCTGACGGATCAAGCTCTGTGACGGGGGAGGGGCAATGCCGCTTGTCCAGTCGTTTTCTCCCGGTGCCAGGCCGCCCGGCGTGGGAGAGGTGCAAACCGCTGCTGGGATACGAAGCGAGTCGGGCAGCCTTCACACCCGAGTGAGCCGGGCAACCGGCATTTCGGCGCACGGCTGATCATTGGTCATTCTCCTCGAAAATGTCGGCTGGCAACTCACGCACGCCGGCCGACGGGAGACCCTGCAGGATTTTCGGGTCGATTCGGTTTCCAAGCGCGTGCGCGCGGAGTAGTGTCCCAGGTCTCAAGGAGGTACCGAAAGGATCTCAAATGAAGGCAACGAAGATCGCCGGAATGGGAACAGCCGTCATACTGGCTGCCGCCGGCGCCATAGCCACCTGTAGCGTGCCGGCCTCCGCCGCCGCGCAGTCGCCGCGAGCGCTCTCGGCGGCGGCCGACATCAACTGCCAGTACGCCAGTATCCAGGGCGTGGTCAGCACATTCGAGGTCTGCGACGCCACGCTCGGGGTACACCTGAACGAGACGGTGCATGTCGCCAACCCGGTGAGCATCACCTACCTGTGCACGAGCGTCACCATCCTGCCCGCAACCCCCCTCAGCAGCCTCAACGGCCTGGGCATCGGCTGCACGCCTATCAGTAGCTGAGCCCCCCGTCCCCGTTGTGCGCCGACGGAAGAACCGGAAAGAGCAACCACCGCTCACACAGGGACAGCCGCTGAAATACGGGTGCCCGGCAGCGCGCGTCGCCTGCTGGCGGCGCATCACATCTCGCCCACCCCTCCGGGTACTTCGCTGGTGGCCGAGCGGGCGATATCGCGGCACTTCGAGGCAGTACTTTGATGACAACCCCGCCGCGCACCAGGAAAACGACGCTGCGCCGTTCGCGGATGCCGCATCCCGTCGCACCGTATCCGTCGGAGATCAAAATGACCGCCGCATACCGAAAGTCGATGAAGGAGTAGAAATCATGTCCGTCACCGCAGTGCGTCACGACACACCGGTCCTGGAGGCCGCCCTGCTGGAGACGCTGCTGGCCGCCCCCGAGGCACAGGTCAGCGACGCTCCCCTGCCCTGCCCGCCGTGCGGGCACATCCTCCTCCTCGGTGCGAAGGAGCCCAAGGAGCCGAAGGAGCCCGAGAACTCGGCTCGTCGGTGACCACGGAACGACTGCGTGCCGCACACCACGCCTCGGCTGCGTGTCTGGCACGTGATGCTCTCGGTGTCCTGCGGGGCACCGAGAGCACCACTGTCGTCGCCGGCCACCTGCGGACGGCACAGGCCCGGCCACCTGGGTCCGCGGACACCGATGCGCTCTCGGCCAGTGCGGGCGCCGTGCGGATGCTCGGAGCCGACGTGCTGGCCGGGTACTTCCTCACCGGGCGGCCGCCCGTGCCGGAGGAGTGGGCCGCGGTCCAACGGTGCCTGTCGGCGTTGCCGCCGGCCCCGCAGCCGCCTCCCGCACCGCCGGCCGGCGCGGAGCCGTCCTGGCTGAGGGCGTGGGTCGACTGGGGACTGGCAACCGTACTCGACCGCCTCGGCCCGGCCACCGCGGCAAGGCCGCCGATGCCCGTACCCCTGCCGCCGCCGCGTTGCGTCCCGTCCGCGCCGCGCCGGAGGACGGCCGGCCCCGGGCAGGCGGGTGAGGGCTGGGTGCCGTGGTCGCTGCGGATGGGGCGGCTGGCCTCTCTCGCCCTGCCGGGCCTGGACAGCGTGCTCCACGAAGCCGCCCGCTCCGCCCCTTTGGCGTTGGCGCGCGGAGCGGCCCGTGCCGTCCTGCGGCGCGACTACGCCACCGCCGCCCGCATCACCCGCTGGCTCGCCTGGCTGGAGGCCGAGGGCGCCGCGCCGCTGGTGGACGCCTCCCTGCTGGTCCGGGAGATCACCCTTCGCGGCCCCGAGGACAGCCGCTGCGCCCTGGACGTCGCCATCGCCCGGCACCTGCTGGAACGGACGAACACATGAGTACGGCTCTGGCGCCGCTCGCCCACCTCATCAGGTCCCGAGCCCTGGACTGGCTGCACACCCACCGCCGGCTCGGCGCCCTGCCCGAGGGCGCCGGCCTCGACGATAACCTGGATGCCTACAAGGCCGTCGCGGAGGTCGCCCTCGCCGCCGCGCTGACCCTGCGCACCGGCACCGCCGGCAGCCGCGAACGCACCCAGGCCGGCGAACTGCTGGACTTCGGCTGGGGGCAACTACGGCAGGGCGCCCTGCTGTACGAGCGGCTGCTCCACCACCCCCTCACCACCGACCCGTTGGAGAGCTACTCCCACTTCGCCACCGCGGGCTACCGTCACCCCGGCCTCGAGGAGCTGATCGCCCAGCTCGCCGCGAGCGGCGTCGCACCCGCCGTGGAGTGCGTGCCCAACCGACGGCTGGCCATCGCCAACGCCCTGCGCACCACCGGCCACGACCGCGGGGCGAACACCCCCGACTGGCCGGCGCTGTCCCGGGCAACCTGGCTCGGCAACACCCTGCAGCCCTGGCTGATCGACTGGGAGACCGGTTACGACATGACCCACACCGTCTTCCACCTCACCGACTGGGGGCGCCTGCCCGGCGCACTGGGCGAAGAACTGACCGCCTACCTCGGGCGCTGGCTGCCGGTGTGGACCGACGTGTGGAGCGAGGCCCGCCAGTGGGACCTGGTCGGCGAACTGCTGATCGTCGGCGGCTGCCTGCCCGAACCGTACGCCGAGACGCAGGACTGGCGAGACCTGGCCGGCCTCCAGCACCCCGACGGCCTGGTGCCCCGCGACGGCGACCAGGTGGGCGATGACCCCGCCACGCGTTTCGCGGACCACCAGCACACCACGCTGGTCGCCGTCATCGCCGCCACCATCGTCCTCGATCGGGACCTCGACGCCTTCGCGGGCTCCCCGGCCGGCACGGCAGGCGAGGGCCGGCCGCGGCCGAACCCGTCCGCATCGCCGGACGGTGCCCCGTGAGCGGACCCGCCGGCCCGGACCGCGCCATCGGACGGACCGCGGAAGGCGGCCCCGGCGCACCGTCCGACGCCGCTCTCGAGCGGCATGTCACGCGCGGCCTGCTGTCCGCGATGCCGGATGCGAGCGCGGTCGCCGTCGCCCTGCACCGCCGGGGCCGCCGTGCCCTGGTCGTACGCGGCCGTACCGCGCACCGCGGCGGCGTGCCCGCCACCGCGGACACCCGATTCGAGGTCGGCTCGCTCACCAAGACCTTCACCGCCCTGCTGCTCGCCGAACAGGCAGCCAGAGGCGAACTCGGCCTCGACGACCCCCTCGCCCGTCACCTTCCCGCCGGTACCGCGGTTCCCCACCGAGGCACCCCCATCACCCTCACCCACATCGCCACCCACACCTCCGGCCTGCCGGGCGTGCCACCCGCGTTCCCCCGCCTGCTGCCCGCGCTGTCCGCCGTCCTGCTGCAAGCCCCCTGGTGCGCCCTGTCCGGGGCATACGCCGCCTACCGCTCCGAGCAGGCGCTGCGGGCCCTGGGACACATCCGCCTGGCCGCCCGTCCCGGCAGCCGCGTGCGCTACTCGAACTACGCCGTCGGCCTGCTGGGTCAGGCCCTGCCCACCGCAGCCGCAGGCCTGCCCTATCCCGACCTGCTCCGCACCCGGGTTCTGCACCCCCTCGGCCTGCGCGACACCACCACCGCTGCCCACCCACCGCCGGGCACCTCACAGGCCATCGGCTACTGGCGACGCCGGCCACAGCCCCCGCTGCGCATGCCCGCCTTCACCGCCTCCGGCGAACTCAGAAGCAGTGCCCGCGACTTGCTCACCCTCACCGAGGCCCTCATCACCCCTGACAGCCTCCCCGGCCTTCCCCACGCCTTGCGCGCCGCGCTACGCGAGGTTCAGCGCCCCCGTCTGCGCCTGCCCCGCCGCAGAGGCATGCTGGCGCTGATATGGAACATCCGCCCCCGTCCCGACGGCTCGCACTTGTACTTCCACACCGGCGGCACGTTCGGCTTCACCGCGTTCGCCGGGTTCAGCCCCGAGCACCGCACCGCCCTGGTCGTCCTGGCCAACACCTCGGCCGGCCGTCGCAACGACATCGTGCAACAGGCATACACCACACTGACCGGCCTGCACCGCTGAGTCCGGCGCGGAGATCAAGTCGTACGACGTGTGCGGCCCGGCGTCCGGCAGTGCGGATCTGTACGCCCTGACTCCTGCCGTGTCCGCCGCCGGATTCCCGGTTGACCTCTGGTCCACCTGGCCCAGACCTCTTGACGAAAGGTCTGGACCAGAGCACTGTCATGCCTACGACACCTCACCGCACCCCCCACCGGGAGGCCCGTATGCTCCGCCGCGCCCTGTCGCTGCTTGCCGCCGCGCTGGCGACCGCCGCTCTCACGCAGTTCGCGCAAGCCCCCGCCGCCTCCGCCGCCGACACCTGCGCGGTGCAGCCGAAGCCGGCCGGCAAGGTTCTCCAGGGCTACTGGGAGAACTGGGACGGCGCGGCCAACGGCGTGCACCCGCCCTTCGGATGGACCCCGATCACCGATTCCCGCATCGCCGCGCACGGCTACAACGTGATCAACGCGGCCTTCCCGGTGATCCGATCCGACGGCACCGCGCTGTGGGAGGACGGCATGGACGCGGGCGTGAAGGTGGCGACCCCGCAGGAGATGTGCGCGGCCAAGGCGTCGGGGCAGACGATCCTGCTGTCCATCGGCGGCGCGGCAGCAGGCATCGACCTCAACTCGGCCGCGGTGGCGGACCGTTTCGTCGCGACGATCGTGCCGATCCTGCAGAAGTACCACTTCGACGGCATCGACATCGACATCGAGACCGGCTTGACGAACAGCGGGAACATCAACCAGATGTCGACGTCCCAGGCCAACCTGATCCGGATCATCGACGGCGTGCTGGCACGGATGCCGGCCGGCTTCGGCCTGACGATGGCCCCGGAGACCGCGTACGTCACGGGCGGCAGCATCACCTACGGCTCGATCTGGGGCGCCTACCTGCCGATCATCAAGAAGTACGCCGACAACGGCCGGCTGTGGTGGCTGAACATGCAGTACTACAACGGCAGCATGTACGGCTGCGCGGGCGACTCCTACCAGGCAGGCACCGTCCAGGGCTTCACCGCCCAGACCGACTGCCTCGCCAAGGGCCTGGTGGTCCAGGGCACGACGATTCGGGTGCCGTACGACAAGCAGGTCCCGGGCCTGCCCGCGCAGCCCGGTGCGGGCGGCGGTTACCTGGCACCGTCCCTCGTCTCCCAGGCGTGGAGGCACTACGGCGGCGCCCTCAAGGGCCTGATGACCTGGTCCGTGAACTGGGACGGCTCGAAGAACTGGACCTTCGGCGACACCGTGAAGGCCCTGCAGGGCCGTTGAGCGGCCCCGGACACACGGATGCCGGGCCTCCCGAGCGCCCTCGGGAGGCCCGGCATCCGGCGCGGTGGGGGTGACTGGCTCCAGCCCTCGCTAGGCGGCTTGGCCCGCCGGGTGGAAGTTGATGCGTTCCCGGACGACGGGGAAGCCGGCCTTGGTGAAGTGTGCGGCCATGGGGAAGTTGGCCTGGTCCGTCGCGCCGGTGACGAACTCCGCGCCCTGCTCGGTGAGGAGGTGGGTGCATTCCGCGAGGAGGTCGTAGGCGTAGCCGCGACCGCGCTGTTCCGGGACGACTCCGATGAAGCCGATGGTCGGGCCGGACGGGTTGTGGGCCGGGACGTGGATGCCGACCAGGTCGCCTTCCGGTGTGTGCGCGATCTGCCACCACTCCCGTGGGGAGGGGCACCAGTGGAAGAAGTCGAGTTCCTCCTGTGCGGCCTGGTCGAGGCCGCCCTCCTCGATGGCCCTGAGCGCGTGGGCGTCCAGGGTGGCGGAGTGGATGCGGCGCAACGCGTCGAAGAACACGGTGTCGTCGGGTTCGGTGCTGAAGCGCAGGCGTCCGGGCCGCTCGGGCAGACCTCGCTCCGGGGTCCAGCGGTACAGGAAGCGTTCCACGGTGAGCTCGTAGCCTGCGGCTCGTGCGGCGGTGAAGCGCGCCTCGGCGCCGGCGCGCAGGCCGGTGTTCTCCCGCCAGCCGCTGGGCAGGTTGATTTCGAGTTCGACCTGCCAGGGAGCGGAGCGCAACAGTTCGGCCCCGGCCTCCTCCTCGCCCTCGGCCACGTCGAACCAGTTGATGTTGACGGGCTCCGGGTCGTCGGGTCCGCCCCACCAGGCGCCGCGTGCGACGACTTCGCCGTCGCGCAGGGCGACGCGCTTCCAGTCGGGGCGGAACCGGGTGCGCCGATGGCCTTCACGGGCGCCCAGGGGGTCGGGGAGTGTGTCGAAGAGATGGGCGTCGCTCGCGGAGAGCGCGCGGATGACCGGATCGGTCATGGATTCCTCCGGGATACAGGCTGCTCGGAGCGCTCCCGGTCAGAACTGACGTGCCACGCCGGGACAGCGGAAGGGGGAGCGCTGGAAAGGTGTGAACCGCACGGCACTCGCCTCCTTCCGTTCGTCTCAGGGCGTGGAGCCACACAGTACGTGATCTTCCGGAGGGCCGTCCACGGATTTCCGCGCCCCTCGAAGCAGGAAGGAGGGCTTCCGGACGACACCCGGCGGCTTGTCGGTGAGGTGCGGTTCGACGCGGGGACGCGTTACCGGCTCGATGGGGTCGGCCACTGGACGAACGCCTGGACCGCCTGGAGGCCGGGCGCCCCCGGGCCGGGTGACCACCCTCCGCGCCCGGCGCGACCACGGGTCCGGGTGCGGAGGGCTGCCCCCGCAGCACGACTGCACGGGCGCCGGCGCCGATTCCGAGCGCAGCGAGGCGAGCGGTGAGCACCGGCCTTTCTCTCTCACAACAGGGTGTAATCACGGGTGTCGAAGCCCGGGGCGACCACGCAGAGGAAGAGGGCGTAGGAGTTCAGCGTCAGCCGGGTGCACTGCCAGGTCCCGGCCGGCACGAGGAAGTGTCCGCTCTCCCAGGCGCGCGATGCGGGCCCCTGCGTTCCCTGTGGAACGGGACGGCCCAACGGGTGGCCGTGGGGGCGGTGGTCCGGCGTGCCCGGTGGGGCGGTGCTCGTGAGCAACGAGGCGGGCCCGCCGTCCTGCCACACCCACAACTCATCGGACCCCACGCGGTGCCACCGGGCCTCCTCTCCCGGCTCCAGCAGGTACTGGATGGCGGTGCCGGCCGCCCGGTCGGAACGGCCGTCGAGCGGACTCACCGATTGGCCGGACGTCCACACCTGGCGGAAGCGGCCTCCCTCGGGGTGCGGCTGCATGAGGGTCCGCAGTGTCGCGGGCGCCTGGTTCCCGGGCTCGTCTGCGGGCACGTCACTCCTCCGTTCGGTCGAGCGCAGCCAGCTCGGGTTCGCCGGTGAGATAGGTGCTGTACACCTGGTGCCCGGTGGAGGGCCGGTCCAATGGCACCTGGCGTGCGGTGACGGCCAGCCGGGCCACCTCGTGCTGGATCGCCTCGCTGAGTTCGTGCAGACCCGGCGGAGGGCGCCGGATCACGAGATCGGTGACGGCGAGGGCTTGGGCCGCGAAGGAGAGATCCATGGCCGCGTCGGCGTGGCCAGATCCGCCTGCGGTGTTGACCGGATTACCGCCCGCCAGCAGCAGCCTGCGGCGCCCCGCGGCGTCGGCGTACTCCTCCACACCCGGCCCGATGGACCGGCGGCTGCCACTCGCCGCGGCGAGCGCTGCGACGTCGATCTCGGTGGTTCCGTGTCCGGCGTTGGCGAGGATCGCCCCGTCGGGCAGTTCCGCCAGGTGCTCGGCGCGTAACACCAGGTGGCTTCCGGTCGCGGTGAACAGCAGATCCGCCTCCCGGCAGGCTTCGATCAGGGGCAGGACACGGTAGCCCAGCGCGTTCGCTTCCAACGCACGGAACGGATCGATCTCCGTCACCACGACCTGGGCGCCTGCGCCCCGGGCCCGCTCCGCGATGCCGCGGCCCACATGGCCGAAGCCGGCGACCACCGTCGTCGAACCCGTCAGGGACACATTGGTCAGGGCCACCACCGCGTCCAGGCTGCTGGCCCCGGTGCCGTGCCTGTTGTCGAACGTGCTTTTGAGCGCGGAGCCGTCCACGGCCATCACCGGTACCGTCAGACCGCGTCGCTCGGCGTAGCTCCGTAACCGCTTGACCCCGGCGAGAGTGTGCGTGCACGCCCCGATCAACTCGTCGAGCTGGTCCCGTCGTTCGGTGTGCAGCAGACCGAGCAGCGCATCGGCCTCGTCGATCACGATGTCCGGACGCCGGTCCAGGAGCGCCGTCGCACTCGCGAGTCCGTCGTCGTCCTCCACCACCTCCACGCCGGGCAGATCCGCCACCCACCGGGCGACTCCGTCCCGGGTGGACGCGGAGTTGGAACCGGCGACCACCAGGCGGGCCCCGGCGTCGTGATAGGCCAGCAGCAACGGCACCGTGGAGGGGAGCAGGTGCAAGTCCGCCGCGATCAGAATCCCGTCGAGGTGTTTCCGGGTGGCGAATCTGCGCCGCAGCACCCGCATGACCGGCATGGCGCACGTCGCCAGGTGAATACGTCCCTCTGTTTCGTCCACGGCGAAGGCTCCCGTCTTTCGATCACTGCATCGCTCTTCGCCATCGCAGCGGGTTCGGCGATGAGGAACTGAGAGTGACGAATTCCACGATTTCGTCCCTCAGCAAGGATTGCATCCGTTGCGTCGTTGGCGCCATATGGCCTCGTAGATCACTTTTGTCCGCAGGCGAAGGGCGTCGTCCGTCGGATGGAAAAGCCGACGAGCTTCCTGCGTGCGTCGTCGACAGTCTCCGCGCGGGCTTCACTGCCCTTGTTCAGGTGCTGCCCCAGCAGAGCGATCGCCGCGCCGGTAACGGTTGCGAGAAGCGTTCCCCATGGTGGCGGCAACCCGCTGCGGTGCGGCCGGTCGGCGTTGCTCGGCCGTAGCCGCCTGCCGGACGGCTTCGGCACCGGCCCCCAGCCGCGGGCGAGCGCGGACGACCTCGTTCCACCCGCTCCCGTACCCCGCAGCAGAGCCCGGCCCGTTCCGGAGAACAGCACTCGATAAGACGAGCGATTCGGTGTGCGGCTTGCCCCGGACGGAGTCGGAGCCCAGCATGGAGGAACTCGGATGGGAGGTGACGGAGGACTCTCATGGCTCCGTACTTCGTCAACAGCACCGACACCCTCGTGTCCGATGCGCTCGCGGGCTTCGCGCGGGCCCATGCGGACCTGCTCACCCTCGATCCCGACCACGGGTTCCTGACGGCTCGCGCCACATCCCCGCACCGACGGGTCGCCCTGCTCTCCGGCGGCGGTGCCGGACACGAGCCGATGCACGCCGGGTACGTCGGCCGGGGCATGCTCGACGCCGCCTGCCCCGGTCGCGTCTTCGCCTCACCGCACAACCGCCAGGTCTACGAGGGCTCGCTCGCCGTCGCCCGCGCCGAAGGCGTCCTGCACATCGTCAAGAACTACACCGGCGACCGCATCAACTTCGGCATCGCCGCCGAGCGCCTCGCGCACCGGGGAATACCCTGCGCACGCGTCCTCGTCGACGACGACCTCGCCTCCGACTGCGAGGAGATAGCCGCCGGCCGCCGGGGGACCGGCGGCACCGTCCTCATCGAGAAGATCCTCGGCGGCGCCGCCGACACCGGCCTCGGTCTCGCCGCACTCCAGGAACTCGGCGTCCGCTTGGCCGCCCGCTGCCGCACCCTGGCCGTCGCCTCCGCCGCCCACACCGCCCCCACCCTGGGGGAGCCCGCCTTCCGTCTCGCCGCCGGCGAGCTGGAGTACGGCGTCGGCATCCACGGCGAGCGGGCCAGGTCGACCACCCGACACGACCCACTCGCCCCCCTGGTCGAACGGATGACCGGAGAGCTCCTCGCAGCCCTCGCCCCGGAGCCGGGCGCCGCCGCCATCACCCTGGTCAACGGACTCGGCGCGGTGACCCCTCTGGAGCTGTACGCCGTCCACGGCGAACTGGCCCGGGTCCTCGACGCCCAGGGGATCGCCCTGGCCCGCAGCCTGGTCGGCGACTATGTCACTGCCCTCGACATGCGTGGCTTCTCCCTCACCGTCCTCCTCGCCGAACCGGCCGACCTCGCCTTCTACGACGCGCCCGTCCACACCGCCGCCCTGCGCTGGTGAGCCGGCCCGATCCGGCAACCCGACCACACGCCCGGCCCGTCCGGGCACGACCACGGGAGCAGCCCTTGACCACCACTGACCAGGCACTTGCCACCGCTACCTGGATACGCCGCTTCGCTGACACCGTCCGCAGCACCCAGGCCCAGCTCACCGCCCTCGACCAGCAGGTCGGCGACGGCGACTTCGGCACCAACCTGTCCGCGGGCACCGACGCCGCCCTGATGCGCCTCGACACCCTGGACACCCTCGCGCCCCTCGGCGCCGGCGGCGCTCCGGGGGACGCCGCGGCCCTGGAGGCGGCGGCCACCGCCTTCCTCGACGAGGTCGGCGGCACCAGCGGCCCCCTGTTCGGCCTGCTGCTCCAGTCGCTCGCCGCGTCCGTCGCCGAACTGGGCCCTACCACCCCCGCCCTGGCCCGTGGGGTCGCAAGGGGCTTGGCCGCCATCTGCCGCGTCGGCGGGGCCGCGCCCGGCGACAAGACCCTGGTCGACGCCCTCGCCCCCGCCGCGGCGGCGCTGGAGGCCCTCCCCGCCCGGACCCTGCCCGCCGCCGCTCTGGACGCCGCCGCCGAGGCCGCCTGGCAGGGTGTGCGCGACACCGCCCGGCTCCGCGCCCGCATGGGCCGTTCCAGTTACGTCGGCGAACGCGCGGCCGGCGTCCCCGACCCGGGAGCCGTCGCGGTCGCCCTGCTCTTCGCCTCGGCCGCCGGGTCCGTCGAGGACCTCACCCCGTATCTGAACGCCTCCCGGGCCCCCGCGGCCGGTCGCGGTGTCCGGCGAACCCCGTTCGGTTCACCACCGCCGTAAAGGGGTGTCCGTGCCTGGAGCGGTGGCCGGGGCTCACGTCTTCGGGGTATCCGTCCGCCGAGGCCCCTGTTTGCGTGCCCAGGCCAGCAGCACCGGCGAGTGCAGTGTGTCCACCCACAGGTCGGCGCGGGAGGCGTCCTCCTCGCTCGGTCGCGGTCCCACGCCGAGCACCCGGAGTCCCGCCCGGCGGGCCGCTTCGATCCCGGTCAGTGAGTCCTCCACCGCCAGCGCCCGCTCCGGCTCGGTGCCGCAGAGCCGGGCGGCCGTCGCATAGACGTCCGGCCAGGGCTTGGGGCGCACGGCCCCCGGGACGGCGGTGTCCGGGCCGTCCGGTACGGCACGCAGCCGGGACGGGCCGGGGGCCTGCGTGGGGACGACCACGTGGGCGAAGTGGCGCAGCAGGCCGGCGCGGCTGAGGCTCTCCTCCACGACCTCCAGCGGGCAGTTGCTGGCCACCGCCAGTGGCAGCCGTCCCGCGAGGAGCCGGACGAACTCGACCGCCCCGGGCATGGTCGCGGGGTCGTCGGCGACCAGGGAGAGGAAGTGCTCCAGCAGGGAGCGGGCGAGGTCGTCGGCGAGCTCCGGTTTGTGCGTCTCCTCGGCCATCAGCCGCCCGCAGTCGGCGTAGTGCACGCCCTTCGCGCGGTTGGCGAATCCGGGCGGTGACGTCAGCCCGAACTCGCGGAAGGCACGGTTGCGGGCCTCCTGCCAGTGCCGTTCGCTGTCCATCAGGGTGCCGTCGCAGTCGAGGACGACGGCTTCGGACGACCAGCCGAGAAGCGGATGAGCCTGGGTGGCCATGAGTCCTCCAGGAGAGAAGCGGTTCGCGCTCGTGGCGCGATCGGTTCGGATGAAGCGGGGGTCCCCCGGCCGACGGGCGGCGCGACGAATCCGGCACCGGCCCGCGAAGCACAGACATCGCGGCTAAGCCGATACGAACGGGAGACGTGATCACAGTTACGTTATTTTTGATCCATTCGCTGATGCAATCGCTGATGCGGGCGATCGACAGGGGAAGCGAAAAGGGATAAACGTCCGCCGTTATTTATGGGTAACTCGCATGGCAATTCCGCCTCGAGGTAACCCTGTTGGTGCGCACGTGCACGGAAATCGGCACGCACCGACCAGGGAGCGGTGAGTTCACCCAGGTGGCCGACCGTCGTGCGGGAAAGTGAGCGAAGATTACCCGCAGGCATGGGTACTCGAACAAAGAAGCCGGGAGGACGCTCGGCAGGAGGAATTGGCACCGGCGTACGCGGGCGCATTACTTTCTCGGTCGTCACGAGAATGCCGAGTGAAAACGAGCGGCACATTGCAACGGCACGCCAGAGCGACTCGCCGGGCACTACGGGAGACGTTCGCCTGCCTCTTCGCCGAAGGGGGATACCCCGGGACCAGCGTCGACGGCATGGGCGGGCAGGTCAGGCCACATCAGCGGCGTCGTGTACGAGGGCGAGCCCCTCCTTGCCGGCGTAGTGGAAACCGTCGTCCCCACCGGCGCACGCCTCCGGCCGGCGTACGGGCGCCGCGGATCGTAAGAACTCGCCGGCCGGCTCAAGGGCCGGAGCCGACCAAGGCCGGAGCCATGGTGGTCCCGGAAATCCTGATGCGGTAGTCCCCGCGCAAGATGGGGCGAGTAGCGGTAGTGATGATCGTGCCGCAACCGCTGACACTGGTCACCGCGAGTTCACCGGGCACGCGACGAAACGCCACGGAGCACTGGGCAAGAAGGAGGCGATGCCCAGGGCGGTCTGGCACGGCGACACGCTGGTGCCGAAGGACACGGTGGACTACGACCCGGCCACAGGAGTCACCTCCGGCTACCTCGCAGACGTGTACCTGCGCACATCGGCGGGCATCTCCTGCGTCTTCTCCACGCAGGGTTCTGAAGCCCGCTCCCCGTGCGGTGGTGGCCGGCTCCAGCTTCAATGGCCGACCGGCGGGCCAGGAGCGCAGCCCGGCGCCTCGGCTCCGACCGCTTGGTGGTGGAGCCCTCTGCCCGCCGCGTTCGCCACGCCGCCTTGTGCCGCCGGGCTGAGTTCACCTGATGCATCGTCAGTAGGTGCGGTGTCCGCAGGTGACGTGCCTGCTGCGGCCCTTCTGCGCGAGCGCCGCCCGCACCGGCGCGGCCGGGGCGACGATGGGCTCGTCAACGCCCCGGTCGCCGTGCCGGACCAGGGGCCCGCGGACGCCGACGGACGCCGCGGGCCCGGCGGCGAGCAGCGGGGCGCCCGCCGCCCGAACGGGAGAAGGCCATGTATCCGGAGCGCCTCCGAAGACACCCGCGCCGTGCGTGGGCGAGCGTGTCCCGCACCGCGGTCCTGCTGCTCGTGCTGGCCGGTGCCGTGCCGATGGCCCCGGCGCAGGCCCGAGCCGCTGCCGGGTTCTCGGCGAAGGTCGACTTCGCGACCGCCGCCACCGTCCCGGTCGACGGCCACGTCCTCGACTACGGCCAGTCCTACGGCGCCCGCACCGGACCGGACCAGGGCACCGGGCTCACATACGGCTGGGTGGGGCTGGCGGACTCCACGCCGCTGGACCTGACGGGCAACGGCCGCGACCGGGGCGCCGCGGAGCCCGACCGGCTGCTCGCCACGTTCGTGCACATGCAACTGCCCGCCTCCTCGCCCGGGGTCAAAACGCCCGGCCGGTGGGAGATGGCGGTACCGGCCGGCACCTACTCGGTGACGGTGGCCGTCGGGGACGCCACCAGTCTGGACAGCGCTCACTCGCTCCAGATCGAGAACCAGAACGCGGTCGACGGGTTCGTCCCCACCTCCGCCGAGCGCTACCGGACCCGGACGGCGCAGGTGACGGTCGCGGACGGCCGGCTGACCGTCAGCCCGCTCGGCGGCAGCAACACGAAGATCGCCTATCTCACCGTCGCCCCGCTCACCGACGCGTCCGCCCACCCGCAGATCCGGACGGCGACCCCGGCGAACACGGCGACCGGCGTCTCCCCGACCGGCAGTGTGGTGGCCGACCTCCGGCTCGTGGGGCCCGGGGTCGACACCGCGACCCTCACGTCCGCCACCGTCACCCTGCGGGAGTCGGCGACCGGTACGGCCGTGCCCGCGCACGTGGTCACCAGCGGCGGCGGCGACGTCGTCAACCTGTCGCCGACCACCGCCCTGAAGGCGAACACCCGCTACCGCTTCACCGTCACCGACGGCGTACGGGACCTGGACGGCCGCACCTTCCTCCCGTGGAGTTCGGTATTCACCACCGGCACGGGCGCGAGCACCGGCACCGTCGCGTTCGACAAGGTCGCCACGACCGCGACCGGCAAAAGCTTCGTCACCGTGCTGAAGGGCCCGGACGGCAAGCTGTACGCCTCCACCCTCGACGGCTACATCATGCGGTACGCCATCGCCGCCGACGGCACCCTCGGCACGGCGGAGACGATCTCCACCGTCCGCGCGGACGCGACGGCCCGCGGACTGCCGGGAGCACCCGCCCGCTCGGTGATCGGGATGGCGTTCGACCCCGCCTCCACACCCACCAGTCCGATCCTGTGGATCACCTCCAACACCATGTACGCCGGCGGCACCCCGAACGAACCCGACTGGTCCAGCAGCATCGCCAAGCTGAGCGGACCGGCCCTCTCCACGTACACCGAGGTGATCAGCCACCTGCCGCGGTCGGTGAAGGACCACGAGACCAACTCCCTCACCTTCGGGCCGGACGGTGCCCTCTACGTGACGCAGGGTGCCCTCAACGCCATGGGCGCCGCCGACCCGGTCTGGGGCAACCGGCCCGAGCGCCTGCTCAGCGCGGCGGTGCTGCGCCTCGACCCGGCCAAGCTCCCCGCGTCCGGCGCCGTCGACGTACGGACGGAGAGCCCGGGGACGTACGACCCGTTCGCCGCCGACGCGCCGCTGACCCTCTACGCGACCGGCATCCGCAACGCCTTCGACCTGGTGTGGCACAGCAACGGCCATCTCTACACACCCACCAACGGGTCCGCGGCCGGCGGCAACACGCCCGCCACTCCCTCACCGCTGCCCGCCGCCTGCACGGACCGCCGCATCGACTCGGCGACGGCCGGGCCCTACACCGGCCCCACCGTCCCCGCGCTCACCTCCAACCCGGTCGCGGAGACCGACTACGTCTTCGACGTGAAGAGGAACCGGTACTACGGCCACCCGAACCCGGCACGCTGCGAATGGGTCCTGGCCGGCGGCAACCCCACCACGGGCACCAGCCCCTTCGAGGTCACCGGCTACCCGGTGGGCACCCAGCCGGACCGCAACCTCGACCTGGCCGGCATGTACGACGCCGGGCTGCACGCCTCCGCGAACGGTGTCGTGGAGTACCGCAGCGACACGTTCGGCGGCGCGCTCAAGGGCAGCCTCCTGGTCGTGCGGTACAGCAGCGGCCAGGACATCGAGACGTTCGGCGTCGACGCGCAGGGCCGGTTGTCGGCGCCCGCGGTCGGCACGACGGGTTTCACCGGCTTCCAGCAGCCGCTCGACGTCACCGAGGACACCGCGAAGGGCACGCTGTACGTCACGGAGCTGGGCGCGTCGAGGATCACCCTGCTGCGGCCCAGGGTGTCACCGTGATGAGCGGGGCCCGAGGCGGTCGCGGCGGGCGTGACCGGAAGGCCGGTTCCGGTCCTGGGGGCCGCCCTGGGCGGGCCGTCCGGTGGTCAGCCGGAGGGCTCCCACGGGGTCGGTGCTTCCGGGTGCTCCTGCGGAGGGGACGCGACGGGGCACGCGTGACCCGGCTGCGTCCTCGCCCATCCGTCCCCGAACACATGGAGGCTGCTGGGCGCGGCGGAACGGCGCGTGGTGTCGCCGTCGGCTTCCGCGTCGGCGCGAGGGACGGCGGTGGGGGCCGGCGAAGCCGCGTAAATCACCGTGCACGTCAGTTGGAGCATGGCCCGGCGGCTCAGCGGAGCCGTCTCACCGGGGAGTTTGACGAAGAGGATGCCGCCGTCGACCGCCACCCGCGGCGCGTCCGCCAGGCGGGGCAGCTCCGTGGTGCCCATCGCGGCCCCGTTCGCGGCCGGCCCCTCGAACAGCAGGCGTACGACGGCCTGGAGGTCCCCGGCGTCGTCGATCCGGCGGGGGTAGGGCATCAACTCCCCGTCGCGCAGGAAGAAGAGGGAGATGGTGGCGGGCGTCGGGGGTGGTGTCGCACCGGGGGAGAACATGCCGCTCGCCGGCGCACCGGTCTCGATGACACCGGACGGGGGGACCCCGCACGCCGTGAGCGCGACCGCGGCCACGGCCGCGAGCCCGGACAGCAGCGCTGCCCTCCGCGAGCCCTTCACCGGGTGCCCCCGTCGGTGTCGATGTCGGTGTCGTCGCGGTGCAGCGGGAGTTCGACCGTGAACACCGCGCCGCCCCGGGGCAGGTTCGCCGCCCGGACGCGCCCCCCGTGCAGGCGCACGTTCTCCGCCGTGATGGCCAGACCCAGCCCGCTGCTCTCGCTCCTGGCCCGTGAGGTGCTCGCCTTGTAGAACCGCTCGAAGATGTGCGGCATGGCCTCCTCGGCGATCCCCGGTCCGTTGTCGGTCACCTCGATGACGGCCCACGCCATGCCCGCCCCGTCCACCCGTGCCTCCATGGTCAGCCGCACGGGCGGCTCTCCGTGCCGCAGCGCGTTGCCGATCAGATTGGCCGTCACCACGTCGAGTCTGCGCGGATCGACGCGTGCGCGGAGCTCACCCGGTCCGGGCAGCCGGGTCTCCACCTGCTCCTGCCGCCACCGGGAGGCGACGGAGCGCCGTACGGACTCGGCCAGGTCGATCTCGTCCCGGTTGAGTTCGGCCGCCCCCGCGTCGAAACGGGAGATCTCCATCAGGTCGTTCACCAATCCGCTCAGCCGGTTCGTTCCCTCGCTGATGAGCCGCAGCGCCTCACCGGTCTCCCCTTCTCCCTCCAGGTCCAGCACGTCGGTGACCGCCGACATCGCCGCCAGCGGCGTGCGCAGCTCGTGGGAGACGTCCGCCACGAAGCGGCGCCCCTGGGCCTCCAGGCGGCGCAGCTCCCGTACGGTCCGCTCCAGTTCGGCCGCCGTCTCGTTGAAGGACTGGGAGAGATCGGCCAGTTCGTCGGAGCCGGTGACGTCCAGCCGGACGTCGAGATGCCCCGCGGCCATCCGGCGCGTCGCCCGGCGCAGTGCCCGTACGGGACGCAGTACGCCGCTCGCGGCGAGCAGCGCCAGGACGACGGCGAGGCACAGGGCCACCAGGGTGGCCCGCTCGATGCCGTGGACCATGGCCTCGACGTACCCCTCTTCGGTGGTCTGCGCGACCTCCAGGTACATCACGAGCCCGGAGAGCCTGGTCTCCGAGCCCTCGCCCCAGGTGTACGTGACGGGCATGCCGACGACGAGACGAGGACGCCCGTCGACGTCCATCCGCTGGAACACCGCGACACGTCGCTCCCGGACGGACCGGAGCATCTCGGGGCTCAGCTCGACGAAACCGGCGCTCGGCGCGTAGGCGCGGTGGCCACCGTACGTGGCCATGATCCGCCAGCCCGACGAACGGTTCGCGTACAGCACCTGGTCCACCGCGGACTGGAGGTCCGCCTGGGCCGGGGCGATGGGAATGGAGGGCGCGACGGCGTCGACGCTCGTACGGAACTGGTTGATGACGGAGTCCTGGCTCTGCTGGAGCACCCCCGTGCGCGCCTCGCGGAAGGCGAGGGCCCCGGTGCCCAGGGAGCTGGCCATGGCCACCAGGACGAAGGACGTCAGCAGGCGGGGGCGCAGTCCGCGCAGGGGGAGCGGAATGCGTGCCAGGGCCACCCGGAGGAACCGCCGGGGGCCGGCACCCGGTACGGCGGCGGTGGGCTGTGCGGCCGTGGGGGCCTCGGGTGCGGTTCTCCGTATCCCGGAGGTCTTCCGCGTCCGTACGGTCCTCCGGGCCCGTGCGGACGTCCGGTCGCTCATGAGGTGCCGAAGCGGTAACCGAATCCGCGTACGGTCTGCACGTAACGGGGATTCCTGCCCTCGCCGAGCTTGTTGCGCAGTCGCTTCACACAGGCGTCCACGAGCCGTATGTCGCCGTGATAGCTGTGTTCCCAGACCGCTTCCAGCAGTTGCTGGCGGCTGAACACCCGGCCGGGCGAGGCCGACAAGGTCAGCAGCAGCCGCAGTTCGGAGGGGGCGAGGGGGACGGGTTCGCCGCGGTGCGTCACCACGAACCCGGCGCGGTCGACGACCAGCTCGCCGTACGTCTCCGCCCGGGGACGGGTGCCGTCCGGCAACGACGCGTCCTGTCTGCGCAGTACGGCCCGTATCCGTGCGTCGAGCACCCGGGCCTGCACGGGCTTCACCACGTAGTCGTCCGCACCGGTCTCCAGTCCCACGACCACGTCGATGTCGTCCCCCCGGGCCGTCACCATGATGATCGGCACCTGGTCGCGGTCCCTGATCCGGCGGCACACGTCCAGGCCGGACATGCCGGGCAGCATCAGATCGAGCACGACGACGTCCGGCCGGAGGGGGAGGAGCTGTTCCAGCCCTTCCTCCCCCGTTTCCACGGCGAAGACCTCATGCCCCTGATGCCGCAGACCCAGTTGGACGGCCCTGCGGACATCTAGGTCGTCTTCGACGATCAGGACCCGTGGCATGCCGGCAGTGTAAGCAGACCGGACGAGACGACCGCCCCGAGGAAGGCCCCTCTCGGACCGCCGTTACACAACGATCACACGGGCCGGGGAACGCGGGCGTCGTTATCCTTCCGTGACGGCGCCGGCTCATGGGGATCATCTGGGATCACCAGATTGCGCTGCCATGTATGCGACGCGAGAGCGGCACACCGCACCCGCCACCGGCAGCACCGCGGCCGGTCACTGCGCCGGTCACCGACGCCGGTCCGCCCATCGCCGGGGCCGGCCGCGCCGCCGGGGCCGGAGCCTGCTGATCGGCCTGCTGGTGGCCGCCGGTCTGCTGGGTTCGGCGGCGTACCTCCTGGGAAGCGGGCGGAGCGACGCGTCGAGCGGTGCGCCGCACCCAGGGAGCACGCACGTCACCACCACCCCCACCCCCACACCGTCCCCCTCCGCTTCCCCCTCCCCTTCCCCTTCCCCTTCCTCTTCCTCCGGCCCCTCTCCCTCCGCGAGCCGGACCGAGATCGACGTCCCCCCGACGGGCAGCGGCACGTTCGTCACCGCGCAGGCCGGCGGGGAGACGGTGGGCAGCGGTTCCCGCCCGGTGCGCTACGTCGTGGCGGTCGAGACCGGCCTCGACATCTCGCCGTCCCAGGCGGCGGACGAGATCGCCGGGATACTCGCCGCCCCGCGGGGCTGGACCCACGACCCGGACAACGCGTTCCATCTGGTGGGCGCGGGATCGCCGCACGACATCACGGTAAAGATCGCGACACCGGCGACGGCGGACGCCCTGTGCTGGGCGGGCATCCAGCAGGCCACCGGAGGCGAGTACAACTGCGAGGTTCCCGGAGGGGTGGTGGTGAACCTCAAGCGCTGGGTCGAGGGCTCGCCCAACTTCGACGGGCCGATCCATGACTACCGGGCGCTGATCATCAACCACGAGGTGGGGCACTTCCTCGGTCACTCGCACGTGACCTGCGCGGGCGCCGGGCGACCGGCCCCCGTGATGATGCAGCAGATCAAGGGCCTGCACGGCTGCGTCGCCAACGCCTGGCCCTACGACGAGAACGGCGACTTCGTCACCGGGCCGCCCGTATGACTCCACCGGCGGTCGCGGACACCTCGGCCGTCCCGGCCACCTCGACCGCTCGAAGCCCCTCCCGGCGCATCCGATCGGTTCCCCAGGCCCCGAGCGACCTGAGTGCCTCGTTGAGTGTGCGTCCGTCTTCGGTCAGGGAGTACTCCACGCGAGGCGGTACCTCGGCGTACACCTCGCGGTGCACGAGGCCGTCCTCCTCCATCTCGCGCAGATGCTGGGTGAGCATCTTCTCGCTCACTCCGGGCAGACCGCGGCGCAGTTCAGCGAACCGGCGCACGCCATGGGCCTGGAGCTCCCAGAGGATCAACCCCTTCCACTTGCCGCTGACCACGTCGAGCGCGGCGTCGATCCCGCAGATGTACGGTCCCCGCCTGGGCGCCTTCGCCATCCCACCCACCCCTTACAGAAAGGTAAGTACCGCAGAAAATAGTAGGTACTTCCGGCCGCGACGGCATTCTTCCAGCATGGACGTGTGAACGAACGACACCAGCACACCGACACCGTCACCGTGATCGGACTCGGCCCGATGGGCCAGGCGATGACCCGCACCCTCCTGGCCGCCGGCCGTTCCGTCACCGTGTGGAACCGCACCGCCCACCGGGCCGACGGCGTCGTCGCCGACGGAGCGAAGCGCGCGGCCACGGTCCGCGAAGCGCTCGGAAGCGCCGACCTCGTGATCCTCAGCCTCACCGACTACCGGGCGATGTACGACCTCCTCGACAGCGCCACCGATTCGCTTGCCGGCAAGACCCTGGTCAACCTCAGCTCAGACACCCCCGACCGCTCCCACGAGGCGGCGACCTGGGCGGCCGGCCACGGCGCGGCCTTCCTGACCGGGGGAGTGATGGTCCCCGCGCCGATGGTCGGCACGGAGGCCGCCTACGTCTACTACAGCGGCAGTGCCCAGGTACTGGAGCGCCACCGCGAGACGCTGACGCTGCTGGGAACACCGAAGTACCTGGGCGACGATCCGGGGCTCGCCCAGATGATGTACCAAGCCCAGCTCACGGTGTTCCTGACGACCTTGTCCTCCCTCATGCACGCCACCGCGATGCTGAACACCGCGGGCATGAAAGCCCGGGAAGCCCTGCCGGAACTGCTCGTCACCGCCGACTCGATCGGCGACATGCTCAGGGCGGGCGAGGAGCACCCCGGCCTCGCGCTGGACGCCGGACAGCACCCCGGTGACCTCAGCACGGTCACCATGATGGGCGCGACGACCGATCACATCGTCGAGACCAGCAGAGCACTGGGCCTCGACCTCGCCCTTCCGCTGGCCGTGCAGTCCCATTACCGGCGCGCCATCGAGGACGGTCACGGCACCGACAACTGGACGCGCATCATCGACGGCATCCGCCACCCGCGCTGACCTCGCGTACCGCGGTCGACTCCCGGCTCGGTGACGACGGCGGCCGGGGCGTCTCGCCGTGGCCGCCCGGCTCCGGCACGTCATCCGGTACCGGCCGGCCACGCCGTTCCGCGGATAGACTGCCTCGGTGCGTACGGTCGAGCTTCTGTTGGACGAGGCGGCGGAGCTGGCGGTCCGCGAGGCATGGCGGAAGCTGGCGGACATGGGGCTGCCCAGTCAGGCGCGGCACAGCTCATCGACCAACAGCCCGCACCTGACGCTGGCCGCCTGCCCGGAGCTGACCGGTCCGATCCGCTGGGAGCTCGCCGAGGTGGCCGCTGTCCTTCCGCTGCCGGTGCGGTGCACCGGTCTGCTCCGCTTCGAGCGGCCCACCTCGGTACTCGCCTGGGGACTGGACCTGGACCCGGCGCTGGACGGTCTGCACCGCCGCGTCTGGGAGGCGGTGGCTTCGGACAGCCCGCCCGAAACCCTCAACCCGCTGCACCGGCCTGGACGCTGGCAGCCGCACATCACCCTCGGCCGGACCCGACGGGCCGGCGCCTTCACCGACCGGCGGATCGCTGAGCTGCTGCCGGCCCCGCCGCCGTCCTTCCGGATCACCACCCTGCGCAGCTACGACACCCGCACCGGCGCCCTGGAGACGCTGGAGCCCCGCGCGTGAGCGCTCCCGGCGGACAGGGTGCTGAACCGGAGCAGAGGTGGACGCCCCGTTCCCCGGCGGCTTCACGTGCCCGGCGGAGTCAACTCTGTAAGGCGGCTGCTGCCCCGGCCTTCGGACAACGCCGGGTCCGGGTCCGCTCAGGCCGGGGACCTGCGACGGTTCGAGCAAGGACGCCCTCGCCCCGCTCCGGAGAGGGACGGAACGGAGAGTTCCGCTTCGTACACTGCCCGCTACGGTTCCGGAGGCGACCCTCTTCCGGCGCCGGGCCATGTCACACGAGCGGAAGGTGTCACCTGTGGCGGACGAGCAGGTCCTCAGAGCCCAGAAGTGGGTGAACTCCACCTACGGCAACGTCTCCGGGTACGTGCGCTGCCCCGAGAACGGCCGTACCGGCTGGTCCACGATGAACTCCCTGATCATGGGGCTCCAGCACGAGCTGGGCATCACCCCGCTCGTCGCCTCCTTCGGTCCCACCACCTACTCGAAGTTCGCCGCCCTCGGCGACATCGGCTTCGGCTGGGACAAGAACCGCAACATCGTCGCCGTCCTCGAGTTCGGCCTGTGGTGCAAGGGCTACTGGGCCGTCGAACCCGGCAGCGAGGGCTGGTACACCGGCGTCACCCGCGCCGCCGTCGAGGAACTCCGCGAGAACATGGGCATCGGCGGCGACGGCGTCATCAACGCCAAGCTCGCCAAGGCGATCCTCAACATGGACGCCTACGTCGTGCTGGCAGGCGGAAGCGACAAGATCCGCTCGATCCAGCAGTGGCTCAACGGCCGCTACTGGACCCGCAGCGAGTTCAACATCGGCCCCTGCGACGGCATCTACTCACGCGACGTACAGAAGTCGCTGATGTACGCCATCCAGTACGAGCTGGGCCTGACCCCGACCGGCAATTTCGGCCCCGGAACCCAGACCGGTCTGAAGGCCAACACCGTCGGCCCCGGATCGTCCGGCATCTTCATGCAGCTCTTCTCCGCCGCCTGCGTGTTCAACGAGCCGACCCCCGGCGCCGACACCTCGCGAACCGGCTTCACCAGCTCCTGGAACAGCGACATCGAGAAGTGGGTGGCTGACTTCCAGGCGTTCAGCAGGCTGCCGGTCTCCCGCAGGGGCGACTACCAGACCTGGGCCCAGCTCCTGGTCTCCATGGGCGACCCCGACCGTGAAGCGACCGGCAGTGACACCCGGTACGAGATCACCCCCTCCCGCGCCAAGTGGCTGTTCGACAACAAATACCGCGTCGTCGGCCGCTACATCTACGACCCGCCCGGCTCCACCCTGGACAAGGAGATCAAGCCGGGTGAGCTGCAGACCATCTTCGCCGCCGGTCTGAAGGTCTTCCCGATCTACCAGGACAACGCCCGCCAGCTCTCCGACTTCACCTACACGCAGGGCTACCAACACGCCCTCAACGCCCACAAGCTGGCCTCCGATTACGGCTTCAACCGCGGCACGACGATCTACTTCGCCGTCGACTACGACGCCACCCAGGAAGAGATCGACGGCAGCCCCAACGGCATCGTCACCTACTTCCACGGTGTGCAGGCCGGCCTCGCCAGCCAGGGCAAGCGGTACAACCACGGCGTCTACGGCTCCCGCAACGTCTGCATCAACGTCACCGAGAAGACCTTCGCCCGCCACTCCTTCGTCTCCGGCATGTCCTGGGGCTTCTCCGGGAACCTCGGCTTCCCCCTGCCGGGGAACTGGTCGTTCAACCAGATCAAGGAGTTCAAGGTCACCAACGGGACCGACACCTTCGACCTGGACCGCGACGTCGTCTCCGGCACCGACCCCGGCGTCTCTTCCGTCAACGACCAGGCCGGCCCGGCGGACGACTTCATCAACTACATCAGCAGGCTGTACGACCTCGCCGGCGAGTACGGGGCCACGGGGAACAGGCGCAGCCAGCTCGTCATGGAGTACGGCCGCCACAGCGCCTACGGCGACTGGCAGTGGAAGATACTGATCGGCGGATACGAATCCGGCTTCGTGGACTTCGTCAACGGCAAGGGCATGTCGGTCAAGGCATCGTTCAAAGATCCGTTCACCGGCTACTCGCTGGGCGCCGAACACCTGCTGGCCACGGCCAACGCGCACCTCCTCATCGACCACCCCGGCGACCTCGGCGAGGCGAACGGCGGCGACGTCGGCGGCTGGGCCGGCGACCTGATGACGTTCTGGTCGGACTGGCGCCACTCCGAGGAGGAGTACGCCAATCCGCTCGACTTCTGCCACGCCAAGCTCGCCATTCCCGGCGTCTCCTCCACCTTCGGCTACACCGACCTCATCGAGGACGCCGACGGCTACCTCCTGGCGCGCGCCGTCCGGAGCGGCAGGAACATCCTCGACGCGGTGCGGGACCACTACACGGGCGGCGGCGGCCTGCGCCGGTTCGACAACTACTTCACCCAGCGCTGGGGCACCTCGACCACCTGCAAGAACTCCGCGAACTTCGCGTTGTGCGGCACCGAATCGAAGATCATGGCAGCCCAGCTCGGTCTCATCACCAAGAGTGGCGCCGTCCTGCCGAACGACTACAAGCTGACCCCCGGCGGAACGGACAAGGTCGACAACTTCTGCCAGGGCTTCGTCGACGCCCTCAACGCCCGGCGCGGCATGGAGAGCCGCATGGCCACCCAGTACCGCGCCAACCATGAGAAGTTCCTCCGCGAGGCCCGTGTGCGCGCACAGCGGGGTCAGTAGTAGACACCAGGTATGAAGGAAACAGCACTGGTCGCCGTAGTCCTCGCACTCGCCGTGTGGTTCGTATGGAACATCTGGAGCGTCGTCCAGCTCGTCAAGGAACTGCGTGAACGGTTCTGGGCCCGCCCGCTGTGGTGGCTTCGGTGCCTGTCCCTGTCCGTGTTCACCGGCACGGCGGTGTGGCTGTTCGGGGCCTTCTCCGGAGGGCTCGACGTCGAGGAGTCGTGCCGCCTCACCCATCACCAGCGGTACGACCCGGCCTACCGCTCGGCCCACGCCGAGGAGTTCCAGCGCCTGTTTCCTCTGCGCAACAAGTGCAACGCCTCTTACGACCTCGTCCCTTCATGGGTCAATCCGACGGTCGCGGCCTGCTTCGTCGTCGCGGTGCTCTGCATCGCGATGCTCGTCCGGCTGGGCCTCTCCCGTGCGGTGACCGTGAAACGAAAGGCACTCCGGTCATGATCACTACTCGTCTGTCCCGGCGCCACTTCATCGGCGCTTCCGCCGGCGCGGTCGGCGCGCTCGCTCTCACCTCCGTCGGCGATGCCTCCGCGGCCCCGGCGGCCGAACGCACTTGGTCCGGGGGCCGGTCGAAGAACGGCTGGCAGGTCCTCAAGACCGCCAAGTCCTTCCGCGTCGAGGGCAGCGACCGCTCGGTCCAGCTCGCCGACGGCGATGCCGCGACCGTTCTTCTGCACTTGGTGAGACGTATCAACTACGAGATGTACTCGCTGCGTTCCGGGGACGTCCACGGCTGGACCGACGACCGCAAGGTCAAGGAGGAGTACGAGTCCAACCACCTGTCCGGCACCGCGGTGGCGATCCGCCCCGCGGCCTACCCGGTCGGCTCCAAGGGGAACCTGTACCCCAACGAGCTGGTCGTGGTGCGGGACATCCTCACCGAGCTGGACGGCGTCGTCGCCTGGGGCGGTGACTTCGAGACACCGAAGGAGTCCCACTTCGAGATCGCCGTCACGCCGGGCCACCCCCGTCTGAAGGGCGTCGCCCGTAAGATCACCGGATGGGAGGCGGGCCCCGGCAACGAGGGTGCGGGGGCCGTCGACGCCTTCGCCCCCGAGCGCCGCCGACGGGCCGAGGCGTTCGTCCGCCGGACCGCCTGAAAGGTTCACGAAGAGCCCTGGGGTCCCGCCCTGCGGCGTGAGCGGCAGGGCGGACCCGCCGAAACACGGTCGCTTCGGAGCCGCCGGTCCGCCATCGGGACCGCTCCGGTCCGGCCGATCCTGATCCGTCGACCGAGAACGCGCCGGGACACTCAACTATGGTGCGGGCATGGCGATTTCTACTCCGACCCAGGTTCGGGCCATGCCGTTCCAAGCACTTCAGCCAGCCGCCCGTCCCGCCCGGCCGACGGGACACGTGCCGGCCGCTGGAGGTGCTGCCGCGTGAACAAGCCGCTGAGACGCGTAGCCATCTTCTGCGGGGTGCTGATACTCGCGCTGCTGATACAGGCCAACTGGCTGCAATACATGAAGGCGGACGAACTCGCCACCGACAAGGACAACCGCCGCGTACTGATCAACCAGTACTCGACACCACGCGGCGACATCATCGTCGGCGGGAAGGCGGTCACGGACTCGGTGGAGTCCAAAGGGTCGGACCTGAAGTTCGAGCGCAGATACAGGAACGGCCCCATGTACGCGCCGGTCACCGGATTCGCCTCCCAGGCCGTGGGCATGACGTTCCTGGAGAACACGTACGACAGCCTGCTCAGCGGCCAGGACGACCGGCTGGCCTTCGAGCGCTTCACCGACGTCGTCGCCGGGAAGGAGCGCCGGGGCGGAGACGTCATCACGACGATCGACCCCCGGGCGCAGGAAGCCGGATACGAGGGGCTCAAGGACCTCGGGGCCCGCGGCTCGGTCGTGGCACTGGAACCGAGCACGGGAAAGGTGCTCGCCCTCGTCTCCACGCCGTCCTACGACCCTTCGTCGTTGGCCGGCAACTCGCTCAAGGAGAGCGAGAGGTTCACCGAGCTCAGCAAGGACAAGGCCGAGCCGCTGGCCAACCGCGCGCTGCGCGAGACCTTCCCGCCCGGTTCCACCTTCAAGATCCTCACCGCCGCGGCGGCGCTGGAGCACGGCGTGGTCACGGACGTCGACGCCCGCACGGACGCGGTCTCCCCTTATCCTCTGCCGCAGTCGGCCAACAAGGTGAGCAGCGAGGCCGGTGACGGCGTCTGCGACAAGGCCTCACTGAAGACGGCCATGCAGTACTCCTGCAACAACGTCTTCCTCGACGCGGCCGTGAAGGTGGGCGCGGACAGGATGCGCGAGACGGCCGAGAAGTTCGGGTTCAACGAGGACGTCTACTCCTCCGACTTCGGTGACCTGCGCGCCGCCAAGAGCCTCTACCCCGAGAACCTGGACAAGCCCGGTACCGCGCTGACCGGCATGGGCCAGGGCAGCCTCACCAGTACTCCGATGCAGATGGCCATGATCACCGCCGCGTTCGTCAACGACGGCAAGGTGATGCAGCCCTACCTCGTCGACGAGTTGCGCTCGCCCGACCTGAGCACCCTGGAGAAGCACGAGCCCCGGCTCATGAGCGAGGCCGTCTCCGAGTCCACGGCCCAGAAGGTCCGCGAGATGATGGAGCACACCGCCGAGGAGGGCAGCGCCCGGCGGGCCCTGATCGACGGCATCACCGTGGGTGGCAAGACGGGAACGGCCCAGCGCGGCGTCGACGTCCGCGACCGGGTCCCCTACGGCTGGTTCGTCTCCTACGGCGTGGGTCCCGAGGGCAAGTCCGTCGCGGTGGCCGTCTTCATCGACCCGACCGACATGGACATCTCACGCGAGCAGATCTCCGGCGGCAGCCTGGCCGCCCCCATCGCCCGGGATGTGATGCGGGCCGTCCTGCAGAAGTGAACCGAGGAACACCCGAGTCACGACGGCTCCCGTCCCGTGCGGGGCGGGAGCCGTCCGGCGTGGCGGGCGCGGCGCGTAGCGACCGGCGGAACGTCCTGCCGCTGCCAAGCAGTCGGCCGGTTATTCTCGCAATTTCGCTTCGCGCTCGACGAGCCGCCGCTATTCAGCCAGTTTGATCCACGGCGGCGGGCGCTTCGGCGCCGTTTCTTCCAGTGTTCTAGTCCAATGTTTACAAAAAAATCGTCCCATTTGATACGGCATTGTCCCCGTGTGTTCGACGTGACGATCTTGTGCAGCCTCCCCCCTTTGATCACCCATTCGGCACTCCGCCCGGCCGCGGCCCCGGCGGGCGATACCAGCTCTTTCACGCCTCGGCTGTCTTGAATGGCGTAGGGCAGTGAACGACACGAGGTGCGGAACGCCTAATGTGAGGTGCATGACCCGTTCCGGCAGCCATGTTGATTACCCCCACTCCCGCCGGCGCCGCTCTCACGGCCGGGCAATCGTCTCGACGGTCGTCGCGCTGGCCGTGACCGCCGGCATCGGTTATTGGGGTTACTCCAGCCTGGTCGCCGAAGAAGGACCGGACGACCCCGAGGTGGCGAAGGCGACCGCCCACCTGAAGAAATTCCTCGACGCCTGGCAGAGGGCCGACGCCAGGCGCGCGGCCCTGCTCACGGACAGCCCGGACAATGCCGAGTCGCTGATCAAATCCGTCATGGCCAACCTCGATCCGTCGAAGACCGAGATCAATGCCGGCGACGCCGAGAAGAAAGCGGAAGGGGAAGTGGAAGTCCGGTTCAGCGTGGGGATGAGCCTTCCGGGAGCGGGCCGCTACGAGTGGGACTCGAAGGCCGACGTCGTCAAAGCGGACAACAAGTGGAATGTCAAGTTCCACACCGAGGTGATCCACCCGGAGATGGTTCCGGGACAGACGCTCGCCCTCAAGACACGGGACCGGGCCCCCATCCTCGACAGGAACGGCGAGGACCTCGAATCGGCCTCCCTCGTCGGAACGGTCGACGCCAGGACGGGCAAGGGCGTCTCGGGTCTCCAGGCGCGCTACGACAAGCAGCTCACCGGAGGCTCCGGACCGGTGAAGTCGGTCGTGGTCGTGGACCGCCGGTCGGGCCAGGTGGTCAAGAAGCTCACCGGACCCGGGGCGAGCCAGGGCAAGCCGGTGCGGACGACCATCGATCCCGAGGTGCAGAAGGCCGCCGCCGACGCCCTGAGCGCGGTGGAGAAGAACGCGGCGATCGTCGCCCTCGACCCCTCCACCGGACACATCCTGGCCGCCGCCAACAGGCCCGCCGGCATGAACCGCGCGCTGGAAGGGCGCTACCCGCCCGGCTCGACCTTCAAGGTGGTGACCGCCGCCGCCCTGCTGAAGCGCGGAATGAAGCCGTCCGACCCGGGGGAGTGCCCGAAGTTCGCCCATGCCGGCGGCCAGCGCTTCGAGAACCAGGACCAGTTCCTGCTGCCGCCCGGCTCGACGTTCCGGGACGACTTCGCCCACTCCTGCAACACCTTCTTCGTCAACGCGCGTGACAAGCTGTCCGCGTCCGCGCTGCACGACACCGCCGCGGCGTTCGGCATCGGAGGCACCTGGGACGTGGGCACCACGACCTACGACGGCAGCGTCCCGGTGACGACCAGCGACAACGACAAGGCCGCCGCCACCATCGGCCAGGCCCGGGTGCAGGCGTCGCCGCTGGTGATGGCCTCGGTCGCGGCGACGGCGAAGGAGGGCGTCTTCCGTCAGCCCGTCCTGGTGCCCGGCGCCGTGAAGAAGAAGTACGAGGCCCCCGCCCGCCTCGACGCCGGTGTCTTCGAGGGGCTGCGCGGCATGATGCGGGCGACGGTGACCGAAGGGGCCGGCCGGGCCCTGAGGGGCATTCCCGGCGAGCCGCACGCCAAGACGGGCACGGCGGAGTTCGGCACCGAGAACCCGCCGCGCACCCACGCCTGGATGATCGGCTACCAGGGCGACCGCGACCTCGCCTGGTCGGTCCTCCTGGAGGACGGCGGCTCGGGCGGTGCCGACGCCGGTCCGATCGCGGCCGCATTCCTCCAGAACCTCGTGGGGTGAGCCTTGGACCCGTACACGAACTGAAAAGCGACACCGCGCCCCTTGCGCGGCAGCCCGGGGGCTGACCGGGCGGGCCGGACTCCGACGACGGCCGGAGCCCGCTCCCGACCACGCCCCCGTGGCGGCCCCGTCGCATGCCGACGCGATGTCACCACTTCGGCTCCCTGACCTTCTTCGACCACGGTTGGCTTCCTTCGACACGGCGCGGCGCGGCCCCTCGGGCCGGCCGGGCAGCGACAGGTGTACGGACGTACCAGCAGCACTGGCCAAGGAAAAAAGCCCATGCCCCGCCCGTTCCGTCCGGGTGACGGCGTAGACCATTCACAGGGAGTAAACGCCATGACCATCCGTACCGGTGTGACGATCCGCCTTCTCGGCCCCGTGACGCTCGTGAAGAACGCCCTGCCGATACCGATACCCGGACAGAGACAGAAGAGGTTCCTCTGTTGTCTGGCTCTGCGCCCCGGGCAGGTCATCTCGAAGGAGCTGATCAGCGAGGAGTCCTGGGACGGGGAGCCGCCGCTGACCGTCTCCGGACAGTTGCAGACCTCGGCCTGGATGATCCGTACGGCCCTGGAGAAAGCGGGCCTGTCCCGTGACGCGGTCGGCTCGCACGACAGCGGGTACGAACTGCGGGTGCCCGCCCAGGCCATCGACCTCTTCGTCTTCCGGGAGATGGTGCGCGACGTCCGGGAGGCGCACGCGGGCGGCCGGTACCAGGACGCCTCCGAACGGCTCGACGCCGCGCTGGACCTGTGGAAGGGCCCGGTCTTCGCCGACGTCACCTCCGGTCGGCTCCGGATGAAGGGGGAGGCCCTGGAGGAGGAGCGTACGGCGGCGGTCGAACTGCGTGCCCTGATCGATGTGGGCCTCGGGCGGTACAGCGAGGCGATCGCCCGGCTGTCGGAGCTGGTCGAGCGTGACCCGCTGCGCGAGGACCTGTACGTCAGCCTCATGAAGGCGTATTACGCCGAGGGCCGTCAGGCCGACGCGATCCAGGTCTTCCACCGGGCGAAGCGGTATCTGCGGGAACACATCGGGATCAACCCGGGGGCGAGGATGACCCGGATGATGCAGGCCATCCTGCGCCAGGAGGAGCAGTTCCTGCGGGTCGGCTCGTCGGTCTGAGCGGAGTCCCCGGGCCTGGGCCGGTGCCCGCCCGGCGTGGTGTCCGACGGTTCGCGCCTGTCCCGCCCTCCGGGCGAACGGCGGGAACCGCCGGACACTCCCCGCGTGTGCGCACCGGCACCGCGCCGCGGGCCACGGCCACGACGCGGAACCCGGCCCCCGGCCCGGCTAGCCGGCGAAGTCGACGCCCTGCGCCAGGGTGACCCGCCCCGAGTGGTTCACCGTGTTGGTCGCCCGGCGCATGTACGCCCGCCAGGCGTCGGAGCCGGACTCACGGCCGCCGCCGGTCTCCTTCTCACCGCCGAACGCCCCGCCGATCTCCGCCCCCGAGGTGCCGATGTTGACGTTCACGATGCCGCAGTCCGCGCCGTCGGCGGCCAGGAACCGCTCCGCCTCCCGCTGGTCCCTCGTGAAGATTCCGGCCGACAGCCCCTGCGGTACCTCGTTGTTCAGCCGGATCGCGGCGTCGAGATCACGGTAGGTGAGGACGTACAGCAGGGGAGCGAAGGTCTCCTCACGCACCACGTCGGTCTGCGCCGGCATCCGGACGAGGGCCGGCCGCACGTAGTACGCGTCCGGGGCCGCGTCAGCGAGCATCCGTTCGCCGCCGACGACCAGGGTGCCGCCGTCCGCGGCCGCACGCTCCAGGGAGGCGCGCATACGGGCGTGGGAGTCCTCCCGCACCAGGGGGCCGACAAGGGTGGTGGGGTGGAACGGGTCGCCGACCGGCAGTCGGCCGTACGCCCGGGTGAGCCGTTCGACCAGGGCGTCGGCGATGTCCTCGTGCACGATCAGCCGGCGCAGCGTGGTGCACCGCTGGCCCGCCGTGCCCGCGGCGGCGAACACGGTGGCGTGGACGGTGAGGTCGAGGTCCGCCGACGGGGTGACCACGGCGGCGTTGTTGCCGCCGAGCTCCAGGAGGCTGCGGCCGAACCGGGCCGCGACCCGGGGGCCCACGGCACGGCCCATCCGGGTCGAGCCGGTCGCGCTGACCAGCGCCACGTCCGGCGCGTCCACGAGCCGTTCGCCGATCCCGGCGGCGCCGAGGACGACCTGGTTGAGGTGGGCGGGCGCGCCGGTCTCCGTGGCGGCGCGGTCGAGGAGGGCGGTGCAGGCCAGCGCGGTGAGCGGGGTGAGCTCGGACGGCTTCCACACCACGGCGTCCCCGCACACCAGCGCCACCGCGGCATTCCACGCCCACACCGCCACGGGGAAGTTGAACGCGGTGATCACACCGACGACGCCCAGCGGATGCCAGGTCTCCATCAGCCGGTGCCCGGGGCGCTCCGAGGGCATGGTGCGGCCGTAGAGCTGCCGGGACAGGCCCACCGCGAAGTCGCAGATGTCGATCATCTCCTGCACTTCGCCGAGCGCCTCGGAGCGGATCTTGCCGGCCTCCGCGGTGACCAGGTCGGCGAGGTCCCGCTTGTGCTCGGCGAGCAGCTCGCCCAGTCGCTTGACCAGTGCGCCGCGCACCGGTGCCGGGGTGGTCCGCCAGGTGTCGAACGCCTGCCGAGCGGCATCGACGGCGCGGTCGACGTCGGCCGGGGCGTCGGTGCGCAGGCCGAACAGAGCGCCGCCGGTGACCGGTGTCCGGGCGGTGAGGGCCTCGCCCTTGTACGCGGCGAGTTCGACGCCGCAGCGCGTCAGAGCGGCCTCCGCCCGAGCGCGTATGTCATGGGTGCGGGTGACTGGCGCCGCGCTCACGGCCGCATCACCCCTTGGTCCCGGTGCGGAGGTTGACGTAGTTGCCGGAGATCCAGTCCTGGAAGGTGGCGGTGTCGCCGTCCAGGCCGATGTCGAATCCGCACCGCCTGGCCAGGGGCACCGAGAACGTGAAGTCCGCGTTCGGGCGCAGGAAGAAGACGCTCGACGTACGGCTGCTGCCGGCGATCCGGTCCCGGCCCGGCGCCGCCACATGGTGCCGCGGGGCCTTCACCTGGCCGCCGGTGGCCAGCGTCGCGACGGCTCCGCAGAAGACCACCACCAGGTCCGGCCTGGCCGGGAGGTCCACGAAGACGCCGTCCACCTCGACCTGCAGGCTGACGAACCCGTTGGGGCACGGTGTCTGCTGGATCAGCGTCACCGTCGACAGGTCGTAGTGCGGCGCCATCCGCAGCGGCTCCTCCTCGGCGCTGCGATGCTCGGGCACCTCCGGGAAGTAACGGAACCTCAGCACGGGTTCGCAGTCGACGAACGCCTCGACGCCGCCGTCCGGTTCGGTGCCGGTCGTCTTCAGCACCTGCCGCGCCACCTCCCGGGAGGCGTCGTACATGCGGTCGAAGTAGCCGGTCCAGACGCGTTCGAAGTCCGCCGTGGGGAAAAGGTTCTCCGAGGTGCCCATGGAGTAGCACATCGAGTAGTCGGTGTACTGACCGCTGTTGGTGATCTTCGCGGTGCTCTCCGACTCCAGGCCCGTGAAGCCGCGCCGCACGGTGGGGTCCTTGGAGGTCACGGCACGCTTCTGCTCCGCGGTGCCGTGTTCGAAGAAGTCGACGGCGACGTCCTTGGCGACCTTCTGGTCAGTCTCCGACAGACCGCTGTCGGACAGGTAGAAGACGCCTTTGTCCGCCAGACAGCGGCGGAACTCCTCCTGGTCGCACCCCGCCTGGAGGTCGGCCAGGTTGAACGTGGGAATGGTGGTGTCCATCAGGGCTCACTGCTCCTTGCGTAACCGGGGTGGTCGACGACACGGGGAAAGCGAGCGCACACGGCGCTCAGCCGGACGCCAGCTCCTTCAGCGCGTCCGCCACGTACTCGATCTCGGACTCGGTGGTGTAGAAGTTCGCCGATATCCGCAACGACGGCCGGTCCGGCCCGTCGGCCACCGCCGTCTCGATCCGGAACCGCTCCCAGAGCCCTCGGCGCAGCTTCTCCGCGCTGGTCGTCGCGGGCAGGTGGAAGGCCACCATGCCGCCGGACAGGGCCGGGTGCCGCGGCGTGGCCGGTCGCAGGCCCTGCCAGTCGGTCAGGCGGTGGTGGACGTGAGCGGCCAGCTCGCGTCTGCGGGCGCGGAGCCTGTCGTGCCCGAGCCGGGCCTGGAAGTCGATCGCCTCGGGCACGGCCAGCCAGGGGCACAGATCGCGGGTGCCCTCGCACTCCAGCCTGCGCAGCCGCGGAGTGCTGCCGAACCGGTCGCGCTCGTCCGGCGGCCCGCTGCCCGGCGCGGGCCGGTACGCCCAACTCACCTGTGCGGGTTCGAGGGCGTCGTGCTGTCCGGGCCCGATGTGCAGGAACCCGACGCCGGTGGGGGCGAGGAGCCACTTGTGGCCGCTGCCCGCGTAGTAGTCGCAGGGGATGCCGGCCAGATCCAGGTCGATGAACGCGGGCGCGTGGGCGCCGTCGATCACGGTGACGATCCCGCGGCGGCGGGCCTCCTCGCACAACTCCCGGGCGGGCAGGACCAGTCCGGTCGTCGACAGGACGTGACTGAAGGACAGCAGCCGGGTCCGCGGACCCATGGCGGCGACGGCGGCGTCGACGATCTCGCCGGGGCCGGCGGGCAGCGTGGGCACCCGGAACGTCCTGATCGTCAGGCCCTGCCGCCGGGCCGTCCGCTCCCAGCACCAGCGCATCGGCGTGTACTCGTGGTCGGTCAGCAGTATCTCGCCGGGCGCGGTCAGGGCCAGTGACGACGCCACCAGGTTGACCGCCGCGGTGACGTTGGTGGTGAAGGCCAGCCGGTGCGGGTCCCCGCCCAGGAAACGGGCGAGGTGTTCACGTGCCCGCCACAGCAGCGCCGGGACCTCGCGCAGCAGGAAGTTCATCGGCTCCCGGGCGATGCGGGTGCGCAGGTCGGTGACCCGTTCGAAGGTGCTGCGGGGCAGCGGGCCGGCGGAGCCGGTGTTGAGGTTGACGACGGTGGGGTCGAGCAGCATGAGGCCGCGGGCGTCAGCCCAGTCGGCGAAGGCCATGTCGTGATCTCCTGCGCACTCGAGAAATATCGGGACCGCCGGAATGGGATCGACGCGTCGGACATTAGCAGCTACCCCGTGACAGAGAAAAGGGAATTCCTGGAAAAGCTCCTGCTTCTTATGGAGAGAAATGCGAGAGAGGTGGGAGAGGGTCTCAAGAGGGGTGCCCGTTAGCCTAGGCGTTCCAGGATAATCGGTGCACCGCCGCAGCAAGTCCGGCGCTTGACAGTTCCGACCATTCGTCCGGCCCTTACAGGAGTCTTCGCACATGGGTGAACAGGGACGTCGTCCTGACTCTGGCTTCTCGGAAACGGCACAGCAGAACGCTCGGGACGTGCATCGTACGCTGCGGCGTCATGTGCTCGTGGACGGCTACGACATCGTTCTCGACCTGTCCGCGAGTCAGGGAACCATACTGGTCGACGCCATGACCGGCGACCGCTATCTCGACCTTTTCTCCTTCTTCGCGTCGGCGCCGCTCGGCGTCAATCCGCCCTGCATTACGGACGATCCCGACTTCATGCGGGAACTCGCCGCGGCGGCCGTCAACAAGCCGTCCAACCCCGACCTGTACTCGGTCCCGTACGCCAGGTTCGTCGAGACGTTCGCCCGGGTGCTCGGTGACCCGATGCTGCCGCGTCTGTTCTTCGTGGACGGCGGGGCGCTGGCCGTCGAGAACGCGCTCAAGGCCGCTTTCGACTGGAAGGCGCAGAGGCTGGGCCTCGACGAGGCGGCGGTGGACCGGCTCCAGGTGCTGCACCTGGAGCGGTCGTTCCACGGGCGCAGCGGCTACACCATGTCGCTGACCAACACCGACCCGGCCAAGACCGCCCGGTTCCCCAAGTTCGGCTGGCCCCGGATACCGTCGCCCGCGCTGCGGCACCCGGCCACCGCACATCAGCGCGCCAACCAGGAGGCCGAGCAGCGAGCCCTGCGGGCGGCCGAGGAAGCCTTCCACGCCGCGGACGGAATGATCGCCTGCTTCATCGCCGAGCCGATCCAGGGCGAGGGCGGCGACAACCATCTGAGCGCCGGCTTCCTGCGGGCGATGCAGCGGCTCTGCCACGAGCACGACGCCCTGTTCGTGCTCGACGAGGTCCAAAGCGGCGGCGGCATCACCGGCACCCCGTGGGCCTACCAGCAACTGGGCCTCCAGCCCGACCTGGTGGCCTTCGGCAAGAAGACCCAGGTTTGCGGTGTGATGGGCGGCAGGCGGATCGACGAGGTCGCGGAGAACGTCTTCGCCGTCTCCTCCCGGATCAGCTCCACCTGGGGCGGCAACCTCGCCGACATGGTCCGGGCCACCCGGATTCTGGAGACGATCGAGCGCACCCAGCTTCTCGACGCCGTCGTACGGCGGGGCAAGTACCTCCGTGACGGACTGGAGGCCTTGGCCACCGAGTACCCGGCCGTGGTGAGCGACGCCCGAGGCCGCGGCCTGATGTGCGCGATCACCCTGCCGGACGCCCGCCGCCGCGAGGACGTGCTGCGCACCATGTACCGGGAGCACCACGTGATCGCGCTGCCGTGCGGCGAGCGCAGCCTGCGCTTCCGCCCACCGCTGACCATCACCGAGGGCGAGATCGACCAGGCTCTCGACGCACTCGAAGGCAGCCTTCGGACGCTCGCCGCCTGAAGCACGCCCGCGGTTGGACACCTTCTCTGACCCTCGCGGCCCCGCGGCGGCCCCGGCCACCGCCGTGCGTCGCACAGATCCTGTACGCGGAGAGCCTACGTATGAAGTCAGCACCGTACCCGACGACAGCCGCGGCCTGGTCCGCCCGCATCGCGGGAGTATCCAGCGAGCGCTGCGATCTGGAGATGCTCCTCAAGGACGAGTGGCGCAACAGGATCGCGGTGCGCGACGACGACCCCGCCGTCCGTGCCACGAGGCGGCAGGACCTGCGCATCGGCGGTCAGGGCCGCACCGCGCCGAGGAACGCGCCGCGCGAGGACAGCGGTATCCGTCCCGTCGCGTTCGCGCTGGCCGCGCTGCACGCCGTCATGCGCGCGTACGGCCACGGAGACCGGACGGTGGCCGCGCTCGTCGATGCCACGGCGGCCGGCGCCGTACGGCAGGCACCGGTCCTCCCGGTCGTCGTCGACCATGTCGAGCAGGCCCGGCTCACCTGCCGCGAGGCGGTACGGGAACTCGACGAGGCCGTGCGCCGCGACGACGCGTACGTCCCCGGCGACGAGGTGCTGGGCCGCGGCCTGTTCGACGCGCTGCTCGTGCTCACCGACCGCGACGTGGACCTGGCCGAACTGCCGCCCGCCCCGCTGCTGGTGGTCGTCCGGGACGTGGCGGCGGACGGGTACCTGCAGTGGACCATGGCCTACTCGGGCGACCTGTTCGAGGACCGGACGATCGCCGGCGTGCTCGACGTCGTACGCGAGGTGCTCGGCCAGTTCCTCGGCCGCCCCGAGCAGCGCGTCGCCGACCTGGACCTGGTGTCGCGGGAGCAGAGCCGGCAGCTCCACGAGTGGAATGCCACCGACGGCGACTTCCCGGAGGGCAAGCGGCTGGAGGGCCTGTTCGAGGACGCCGTGCGCCGGTCGCCGGACCAGGAGGCCGTCGTCTTCGGCGACGTCCGGCTGACCTACCGCGAGGTCGACGAGCGGGCCAACCGGTTCGCGCACTGGCTCCTCGGGCCCGGGTTGGGGGTGCGGCCGCAGCAACTGGTCGGGATGTACCTCGACAAGAGCGACCTGGGCGTGGTGGCGACCCTGGGGCTGTGGAAGTCCGGCGCGGCGTACGTGCCGATCGACCCGGCCTACCCGGCCGAACGTATCCGCTTCATCGTCGCCGACACCGGGCTGACCGGCATCGTCACCAACCGTCACCACGCGGCGCGGCTCAGGGAGATCCTCGGGGCCGAGCACGCCGGGGTGCGCGTCATCGAGATCGAGACCGTGCTCGCCGAGCAGGACGACGCGCCGGGCGCGGTGGGGGAGAAGCCGCGGTTGTCCCTGAGCGGCGCCGGCCTTGCCTACGTCACGTACACCTCGGGCACCACGGGCGTCCCCAAGGGGGTCCCCAAGTACCACGACAGCGTCGTCAACAGCATCACCGACCTGTCCGAACGCTACGACATGCGCCGGCCCGGTTCGGAGCGGGTCGCGCTCTACGCCTCGTACGTCTTCGAACCGCACCTGAGACAGACCCTGATCGCGCTCATCAACTCCCAGACACTGGTGGTCGTCCCCGACGGCATCAGGCTGGACCCGGACCGGTTCCCGGAGTACATCGAGCGGCACCGCGTGACGTATCTCAACGCCACCGGCTCGGTGCTGCAGCACTTCGACCTGCGCCGCTGTACCAGCCTGAAGAGGCTGCTGCTGGTCGGTGAGGAGCTGACGGCGGCCGGGCTGCGCCGGCTGCGCGAGCGCTTCCACGGCCTCGTCGTCAACGAGTACGCCTTCACCGAGGCCGCCTTCGTCACCGCCGTCAAGGAGTTCGGTCCGGGCGTGACGGCCCGCCCGGACCGCAGCATCGGCCGGCCGCTGCGGAACGTGAAGTGGTACGTGCTGAGCCAGAACCTCAAGCAACTGCCGATCGGAGCCATCGGCGAGCTGTACATCGGCGGCTGCGGTGTCGCCCCGGGCTACCTCAATCGCGACGACCTGACCGCCGAACGGTTCACACCCAACCCGTACCAGTCGGAGCAGGAGAAGCGGCTCGGGCGCAACGCCCGCCTGTACCGGACCGGTGACCTGGCCCGGGTGCTGCCGTCCGGCGAGGTCGAGTTCATGGGCCGCAGCGACTTCCAGCTCAAGCTGAACGGGGTGCGGGTGGAGCCCGGCGAGATCGAGGCGCGGGCGACCGGGTACCCGGGCGTGCGCAAGTGCACCGTGGTGGCCCGGGAAGGAGCGGGCGGGGCCGACGACCGGCACCTGGTCGGGTATTACACCACCGAGGCCGACCACGAGGTGACCGAGGAGGAGCTGCTGGCCTTCCTGGAGGAGCGGCTCATCCGCATCATGGTCCCCGCCCGTATGGTCCGCCTCGACACCATTCCGGTCAACGTCAACGGCAAGGTGGACTGGCGTGCGCTGCCCGAGGTGGACCTCGCCCGGCCGGCGCCGGCCGAGGGCACCGGCCGCCCGGAGAGCGGCGCGGGCGGCGTCCTGGAGGAACTGCGCGAGATCTGGGGCGAGGTCCTCGGGATGCCGGCGGCGCGGATCGGCGACCGGGACGACTTCTTCCGCCTCGGCGGCCAGAGCATCTCCTGCATCCTGCTCATCGCCCGGGTGCGGCAGCGGCTGGGGATCTTCGTCGGCGTCGAGGACGTGTTCACCCTCCGGACCCTGACCCGGCTGGCGGACCACCTGGACCGGCAGCGCGGCACACGGACCGGGCCCGAGGCCGACGCCGCCCGCGAACCGGCCGCCGCCGAGGGCGGACCCGTACGGCTGCGCGCCAACGGCCTCCAGCAGGGCCTGCTGTACAACGCCCTCAAGCGCGGGGACGGCGACGACGCCTACGTCATGCAGTCGGTGCACCGCTACCGGTGCCCGATCCGTCCCGACCTGATGCGGCAGGCGTGGCGGCACGCCCAGCGCAAGTACCCGGCGCTGCGCCTGCGCTTCGAGTGGGGCGAGGACCCCTTGCAGATCGTCGAGCCGGACGAGCGGCCCCTCGACTGGCGGTTCGTCGACCTCGCCGATGTCACGGACCCCGCCGAGCAGGACGCCCGCGTCAAGGAGTTGCAGGAGCGGGACCGGACCGAGCCGTACGAACCGGCCGAGGGCCGGATGTTCCGGGTCTACCTGATCCGGCAGCACGACGAGCTGTACTCACTGATCTTCAGTTGCCACCACCTCGTCCTGGACGGCTGGAGCCTGCCCGTCCTGCACGATGAGGTGCACCGCGTGTACCTGAGCCTGCTGCGCGGCGCTGCGGTCGAGCCGGAGACGGACCACGCCTATGTGGCGGCCCAGCGCTACTGGGAGGCGCACCGCGAGGACCACGTCGACCACTGGCTGCGGCAGATCGAGCGCATCGACGAACGCGGCGACCTCGACGGGCTGCTCAAGGAGGAGATCCGCTACCAGGTCGACCTGAGCGAGTACGACCACGTCCGCGAGCACCGCACGAAGAAGCTGTGTCTCGGCGCCGGACCGACCGCCGCCCTGAAGTCGGTGTGCGCCGACCACTGCGTCACCCTGCACTCGGTGCTGCAGTTCGTGTGGCACCAGGTGCTGTACGCGATCGGCGGCGGGAACACCACCGTGGTGGGGACGATCGTCTCCGGGCGCAATCTGCACGTCGACGCCATCGAGAACTCGGTCGGCCTGTTCATCAACACCCTGCCCCTGGTCGTCGACCACGACGACCAGGCGGGGCGCGCCGTCGGGGAGGCCATCGCAGGCATCCAGTCCGCCGTGAACGCGATGAACGGCAGGAGCACGGTCGAGCTGGGCCGGCTGGGGACCGGGGGGATGAAGCGTCGGCTGTTCGACACGCTGCTGGTGCTGGAGAACTACCCGCGGCTCTTGGCGGAGGCCGAGGAGTACGACGAGCTGCTGCGCTTCGAAAAGGCGTACGACGCCGACAAGGTCGACTACCCGCTGGCCGTCGTGGCGCGCGAGGAGGGCGACGAGCTGACGGTCACCCTGTGGTACGCGGGCGAACTCTTCGAGGACGCCACGATCGATACCCTGCTCGATGTCACCCGCACCCTGTTCGCCCAGGTGGCACAGGACGTCACCCAGCCCGTGGACGCCCTCGAACTCGTGTCGCCGGCGATGATCGAGCGCTTCGACGCCTGGAACCGCACCCGGGCCGAGTTCCCGGCCCACAAGACGCTGCACGGCCTGTTCGAGGAACAGGCGGCGGCCTGGCCGGACGAGACCGCCGTCGTCTACCGCGACCGGCGCCTGACGTACCGGCAGCTCAACGAGAAGGCCAACGAGTTGGCGCACTACCTGTGCTCCGTGGCCCAGTTGCGTCCGGACGACCTGGTCGCCCTGGTGGTGGACAAGAGCGAGGTGATGATCACCGCGATCCTGGCCGTGTGGAAGACCGGCGCCGCCTATGTGCCGATCGACCCCGGCTACCCCGACGACCGGATCTCCTTCATGCTCCAGGACACCCGGGCTCGGCTCGTCGTCACCGACCGGGCCAACGCCGAACGCCTGGCCACCGTGCCGGACGTGGCAGGACTGACGGTCGTGACGGCCGACCACCTGCCGATGGGCTACCGCTCGCGGGAGAACCCGGTCACCGAGGTCACGAGCACCGACCTCGCGTACGCCATCTACACCTCCGGCACCACCGGCAGGCCCAAGGCGGTACTCGTCGAGCACCGGGGCGTCGTCAACCTCCAGGTCTCCCTGGCCCGGCTGTTCTCGCTGGACAAGAGCCAGGGCGACGAGGCGCTGCTGTCGTTCTCCAACTATGTCTTCGACCACTTCGTCGAGCAGATGACCGACGCGCTGCTCAACGGGCAGAAACTGGTGGTGCTCGACGACACCATGCGCACGGACGCCGAGCGCCTGTACCGGTACATCGACGACGAGTCGGTCACCTACCTCTCCGGTACGCCGTCGGTGCTGTCGCTGTACGACTACTCGACGACGACCTCTCTGACCCGTATCGACGCGATCGGCGAGGACTTCACCGAGCCGGTGTTCGACAAGATCCGCGGAACGTTCCCCGGCACGATCATCAACGGCTACGGCCCGACGGAGATCTCGATCACCAGCCACAAGCGGCCGTACGCCCCGGGCGAGCGCCGCGCCACCAAGAGCATCGGCCACCCGGTGGCGAACACCACCGCCTACGTGCTCAACAAGTCGATGAAACGGGTTCCCGTCGGCGGCCTGGGCGAGTTGTGCATCGGCGACGTCGGAGTCACCCGCGGCTACCTGAACCGCGACGAGCTGACCGCGGAACGGTTCATCGACAACCCGTTCCAGACCCCCGAGGAGCGGGCCGAGGGCCGCAACGCGCGCCTGTACCGGACGGGCGACCTGGTGCGATGGCTGCCCGACGGAGAGCTGGAGTGCCTGGGCCGCACCGACCTCCAGGTCAAGATCCGGGGCCAGCGCGTCGAACTCGGCGAGGTCGAGGCCGTCCTGGCGTCGTACCCCGGCGTGACCCGCTCCCTCGTGATCGCCCGTGAGCACGGGGCGGCCGGGCCGGCCGCGGCGCAGAAGTACCTCGTCGGCTTCTACATCAGCGACCGTGAGCACGACGAGCGGGAGGTGAAGGAGTGGATGCGCAGGAAGCTGCCCGAGGCCATCGTGCCCGCGCGGGTCCTGCGGATCACGGACATCCCCGTGACGCCCAGCGGCAAGCTGGACGCGCGGCGCCTGCCCGGGACGGACTTCGCGGCGGGCGACGGCACCGAGTACGTCGCCCCCCGCGACGACATCGAGGCCAAGCTGTGCGGCATCTGGGCCACGGTGCTCGGCGTCGCCCCGGACCGCATCGGCGTGCACGACGACTTCTTCGCCCTCGGCGGCGACAGCATCCGCTCGATGGCCCTCGCCCAGGCCATCACCACCGGCTTCGGCCGGGGTCCGGGCGTGGCGACGGTACTCCAGCACACGTCCCTCGGAGCACAGGCACGGTACATCCGGGACATGGCGGCGTGGGCGCGGGACGCGCCCGCCGAGCGGACGGACGGGCGCGCCGCGGCGGCGGCCGGCCGCCCTCGCGTGTCGCTCGCGCAGGAACGCCTGCTGTTCATCGACGAGTTCGAGGGCGGCACCGCCGCCTACAACATCCCGTTCGCGCTGCGGATACCGACGCACGGCACGGTGTCGCGGGACACGGTCGTCGACGCCCTGCACACCCTGCTGCGCCGCCACCCCGCCCTGCGCACCCTGCTCAGGACGGACCAGGACGGAGTCCGCCGGCAGTACACGCTGCCGGAGGACTCCGCGCAGGCCCTGTTCCACCCGGCCGTGCACACGGTCGGCACGACCGCCGAGCTGGACGAGCGGCTCGTGCGGTGCGAGGGCCACGTCTTCCGGCTGGGCGAGGAACTGCCCCTGCGGGCGCACCTGTTCGAGCTGACGACGGACCGCTCCGGCCTGTACCTGAGCCTGGTGCTCCACCACACCTGCTTCGACGGCTGGTCGTGGAACGTCTTCCGCCAGGAGCTGGCGGCCCTGCTGCGCGGTGTGCCGGCGGCCGACCTCGGCACGGTCCGCGGCAGTTACGCCGACTTCGCGGTGTGGCAGCGGCAGTACCTGACCGGCCGACGGCTGGCGGAGCTGACCGGGTTCTGGACGCGGGAGCTGGCCGGATTCGAGACGATCCGGCTGCCCCTGGACCGCCCGCGCCCCGCCCGCTTCGACCACCGCGGCCGGGAGATCGACTTCGCGCTGGACGACGAGACCGTCCAGGCGCTGCGGGCGCTGGCCCGGTCGGCGCGGGTGAGCCTGTACAGCGTGCTGCTGGGCGCCTGGTGCCTGATGCTGTCCCTGTACACCGGACAGCACGACTTCGTGGTGGGCACCCCGTCCGCCAACCGCGGCCGTCCGGAGTTCGACCGCACCGTCGGCTTCTTCGCCAACCTGCTCGCCCTGCGCGTCCGGGTCGACGAGCAGGCGACGCTCGTGGACCACGTCCGCTCGGTCGGTGAGCGCGTGATCGCGGCCCAGGTGCACGGCGAGCTGCCGTTCGAGCAGCTCGTCAAGGAACTCGACGTGGAGAAGGACCCGAGCCGCCACCCGGTCGTCCAGGTCAACTTCACCCTGCAGAACGTCACCGACCGCGCCGACGCCGCCCCGTCGGCCGACGGGGCGGCGGCCTTGAGCGTCCACAGGCCGGACGCCGGCGGCTGGACGGCCACCAAGTTCGACCTGTCGGCCACCCTCACCGAGACCCGGGACGGCGGGCTGGCGGGCAACCTGACGTACGCCGCGTCCCTGTTCGAGGACGCGAGCGCCGAAGGCTTCATCGCCGTCTTCCGGCACGTCCTGGGCGAGTTCGCCCGGCTCGCCCCCACGGGCGAGCAGGCCCGGCTGGCCGAAATCACCGCCGTGGACGACGAGAGCCGCGCCCGGCTGCTGGCCGGCGCGGACGCGCCGGCCACCGCCGCCGGGCCCGCCCGGACGCTGCACGCCGTGTTCGAGGAGACGGCCACCGCCCATCCGGACCGGATCGCACTGGCCTGCGGCGACACCCGGCTGACGTACCGACAACTGAACGAGCGGGCCAACCGGTTGGCGCACCATCTGCGGTCCGTCGTGCGTCTGCGGCCCAACGAGCTGGTGGCCCTGGTCCTGGACAAGAGCGAGGTGATGGTCACCACGATCCTGGCCGTGTGGAAGGCCGGGGCGGCGTACGCGCCGATCGACCCCGGCTACCCCGACGACCGGATCGGCTTCATGCTCCAGGACACCGGGGCACGGCTCGTGGTGACGGAGCACGCCCACGCCCGCCGGCTGCGCGCCCTGCCCACCGGGGCGCAGCCGCCGCTGGTGGAGGCCGACCGGCTGCCGACGGGCTGCCGCTCCACCGAGAACCCGGTCACCGACGTCTCCGCCGATGACCTGGCCTACGCCATCTACACCTCGGGCACGACCGGCCGGCCCAAGGCCGTGCTGGTGCCGCACCGGGCCGTGGACAGCTTCCGCGCGCAGCTCGCCGGACGCCACCTCGGCGGCCCCGGCACCACCCCCGAAGGCGTGCTGTTCCTCGCCAACTATGTGTTCGACTTCTCCGTGGAACAACTGGCGCTGTCCGTCCTCGGCGGCCACACCCTCGTCGTTCCCCCGGCCGCGCCGGCCGAGGACGACGGCTTCTACGACTTCGCGAACCGGGCCGGGCTGACGTACGTGAGCGGCACGCCGACCCAGATCACCCGGCTGGACCTGACGCGTCTGACACACCTGCGGTGTGTGCTGGTCGCCGGTGAGGCGTTCCACGAGCACCACTTCGACACCATCCGCGGCCAGTTCGCCGGCCCGATCCTCAACGCCTACGGCACCACGGAGACCGCCGTCTACAACACCGTCCGGCGCTTCGAGCCGGGCGACCCGTACGAGAACGCCCTCGGGCAGCCGCTCGGCAACACCCGGCCGTACGTGCTCGGTGACTCCATGCGGCTGCTGCCGCCGGGCGCGGTGGGCGAGCTGTACCTGGCCGGCGAGTGCGTCACGGACGGCTATCTGAACCAGCCCGAACTGACCGCCGAGCGGTTCCTGCCCAACCCGTTCCGGACCGAGGACGAACGCCGTACCGGCCGCCACGCGGTGCTGTACCGCACCGGCGACCTGGTCCGCCGCACCCACGACGGCGAACTGCGCTACGTCGGCCGCAACGACGCCCAGGTCAAGATCAACGGTCTGCGCGTCGAACCCGGCGAGGTCGAGGCGGTCCTCGCGGGCTGCCCGCACGTGCGGGAGTGCGCCGTCGCCGCCGCCGGGGACGAGCGCTCACCCGAGGGCAGACGGCTGGTCGGCTACTACGTGGCCGATCCCGACGCGCCCGTGGACGAGGACGAGATCTTCGCCGGCCTGCGGGCCAGGCTGATGCCGGGCATGGTGCCCTCGACGCTGGTACGCCTGGACCAACTGCCGACGACCGTCAACGGCAAGCTCGACACCAAGGCGCTGCCCGCGGTGGACTTCGCGGCCCGGCGAGCCGTCTACGCGGCCCCGCGCAACCGCGCCGAGGCCCGGCTGTGCAAGCTGTGGAGCGCGCACCTGCCCGGCGGCACGGTCGGCATCGACGACGACTTCTTCCGCTCGGGCGGCGACAGCATCACCGCCCTGCACCTGGTGAGCCAGGTGCAGCGGGAGCTCGGCCGCAGGATCGGCGTCAAGGACGTCTTCGACTTCCCGACCGTCCGGCAGCTCGTCGGCAACGTCCTGTCCAGGGCGGAGGACCCGGATGTCACCTGGGGCGAGGGAGACGAGGAGCCGGAGCAGGGGCGGCTGAGCGGCCCCTGTCCGCTGCTTCCCGTGCAGGAGTGGTTCCTCGCCAAACCGCTCGCCGAGCCCGGCCACTGGAACCACAACTTCACCGTCAGGACACCTCCGCTGGAGGTGGCGAGGTTGCGGGAGTCCCTGGCGAAGCTGGTCGGCCACCACGACGCGTTCCGCCTGCGCTTCAGCGGCTTGGGCGGCGACCCGCACGACATCGCCCAGTCCTACGCCGACGCCGCCCCGGAGGTCGTCCTGCACACACTCGACGTGCGCGGCCTGCGCCCCGACGACGTCCGCGAACACCTCGCCGAGTGGCAGAGCGGCTTCGACCTGGCGCACGGCCCGACCGCCTGCGCCGCCTACCTGCACGGCTTCGAGGACGGCAGCGCACGCGTCTGGTTCGCCCTGCACCACCTGATCGTCGATTCCGTGAGCTGGCACATCCTCGCCCAGGACCTGGAGATCCTCTACCACGGCGGCGAACTGGAGAAGAAGACGAGCAGTTACCGGCAGTGGGGCCGGGCGCTGCGCCGCTACGTTCCCGAGGAGCACGAGCTGCGGCTGTGGGAGGAAGTCCAGGGCGGCCTGGCGGCGACACGGGCCGCGCTGCCGGCGGCGGACGGCACGGCCACGCTCCGCGAGGAATTCAGGCTGAGCGCGCCGGACACCCGGACCCTGCTCACCGAGAGCAACTGGGCGTACGACACCACCCTGCACGAGCTGCTGCTGACGGCGACCGGTCTGGCCCTGCGGTCGGTCACCGGCCGGCCGGCCAACCACGTCACGGTCGAGGGCCACGGCCGCGAACGGTTCGCGCAGGCACCCGACGTCCGGGACACCGTCGGCTGGTTCACCACCATGTACCCGCTGGCCCTGGAGACCGACCCCGAGGATCTGGAGCGCAGCGTGCTCGCCACCAAGGAGGCGTGCCGGCGTGTGCCGCACAACGGCATCGGCTACGGCGCCCTCTTCGGCCGCTACGGCGGGGAGCGCGCCCCGCTCGCCCCGGTCAGCTTCAACTACCTCGGCCGGTTCACCGACGGGGCCGGGCAGCCGTCCGGTCGGCCGACGGGCTGGCAGCTCGACTCGGCCATGTCGGGCAGCCACATCTCGGACCGCAACCGCGGAGCGGACCAGTTCGGCATCGACGTGACCGTGCGGTGCGCCGGCGACCACCTGGTCACCGTGGTGGACAGCCGGCTGGACGAGACCACCACTCGGCGGTTCACGAGCGAACTGCGCCTGGCGCTGGAGCGGTTGGCCGCCCACACCGCCACCGTGTCCCGCTCCGGGGCGAGCCGGACCCGGCCGGGCCCGCAGCCGGTCACCGGCGACGACTTCGAGCCGTACATCCTCGTCGGGGAGGAGCACGCCGAGCGCACGCTCTTCGTCCTGCCGCCCGGCGAGGGCGGGGCCGAGAGCTATCTGGGCAACCTCGCGCAGCGGCTGCCCGGACACCGGCTGGTGCTGTTCAACAACGTGCACCTGCACACGCCCATGGAGTCCTTCGAGGCCGTCGCCCGCTACTACCTCGAGCACATCCGGAAGCTGCAGCCGGCCGGACCGTACCACCTGCTCGGCTGGAGCTTCGGCGGGATCGTGGCCCTGGAGGCGTCGGCGCAGATGGCCCGCGCGGGGGAGAAGATCGAGAACCTGTTCGTCATCGACTCGTACTTCAACATGCGCCATGCCACGGCCCGGATCGGACTCCCCGGGGTCGAGGACCTCCTCGACCCCATCAACTACCACTACACACCGAGCCGGGAGGACCTCGACCGGTTGGACGCCCAACTAGGGCGGTTGGTGATGTTCAAGGCGCAGGAGCCGAACGAGATCGTCCGCGACGACCAGCAGCACCGCCTGTTCGAGTTCTACCGCGGGACGCCGTACAACGCCCTGGACACCCTCCTGCCAGCCGAGTCGATCGAGGTCCATCCACTGCGCGGTGAGACCCATCACTCGTGGGTGCGCAACGAGCGCCTGGTCACCGACATGTGCGAGCTGATCGCGGCGTCGCTTCGGGACGCCTGACGAGTTGGAGGACTGCCATGCCCATTCCCATGCCGTCGGCGTATGTGCCGACCATCGACATCTCGCCGCTGTCCGGCGGCGACGCGGACGACAGGACGCGCGTCGCGCAGGAGATCAACAAGGCGTGCCGGGAGTCGGGGTTCTTCTACGCCTCCCACCACGGCATCGACGTCCAGAAGCTCCAGGACGTCGTCAACGAGTTCCACCGGACCATGACGGACGAGGAGAAGTACGACCTGGCGATCAACGCCTACAACAAGGACAACCCGCGCAAGCGCAACGGCTACTACATGGCCGTCAAGGGCAAGAAGGCCGTCGAGTCCTGGTGCTACCTGAACCCGTCGTTCAGCGAGGACCACCCGCGGATCAGGTCCGGGACGCCGATGCACGAGGTGAACATCTGGCCGGACGAGAAGCGGCACCAGGGCTTCCGGTCCTTCTGCGAGCAGTACTACCGGGATGTCTTCTCGCTCTCCAAGGTGCTGATGCGAGGTTTCGCGCTGGCCCTGGGCAAGCCCGAGGACTTCTTCGAGGCTTCGCTCTCACTGGCCGACACGCTGTCCGCGGTGTCGCTGATCCGCTACCCGTACCTGGAGGACTACCCGCCGGTCAAGACGGGTCCGGACGGCACGAAGCTGAGCTTCGAGGACCACCTGGACGTGTCGATGATCACCGTCCTGTTCCAGACCGAGGTGCAGAACCTCCAGGTGGAGACGGTCGGCGGGTGGCAGGACCTGCCGACGTCCGGGGAGAACTTCCTGGTGAACTGCGGCACCTACATGGGGTACCTCACCAACGACTACTTCCCGGCCCCCAACCACCGTGTGAAGTTCATCAACGCGGAGCGGCTGTCCCTGCCGTTCTTCCTGCACGCCGGGCACACCACCGTGATGGAGCCGTTCAGCCCCGAGGGCGCCGGCGGGAGGGAACCGAACCCGCCGATCCGCTACGGCGACTACCTCCAGGAGGGCTTCCACGCCCTGATCGCGAAGAACGGCCAGACCTGAGGACGATCCGGGGTCCGGACCGCTGCCGGCACCGGGGGAGCACCCGGTGCCGGCAGCGGTCCTACGGCGTCCCGGTCAGCGGGAGTCCGGCTCCGCGGCCCCGGACGGCGTGGCCGCCCCGGGCGGCGCGGTCCGCAGGGCGGCCAGTGCCCGCCGCCGTTCGTCGAACAGATCCCTGGCCCGCTCGTGGAAGCCGTCGGCCTCGTTGACGTGGGGGAACTCCTCGTCGGGAACCGGCACTTCGAGGAACTCGCAGAGCGGCCCCCAGCCCTCGCTGACCTGGAAGACCAGCAGTCGGTCCGCCGGTACGCCGGCCTTCACCTCGGCGATGTGCCGGTCGAAGGCCGCCACGGCCTCGTCCTCGTCCAGCTCGTTCAGCGGCCGGTCGCCGCCCACGTCGAGGATGCGGGGACGCAGTTCCTCGGTCATGAAACGGCCGAACGCGGCGGCGTCCGGGTCCGGGTCGGCCGGCTGCTGCATGTGCCGGGAGAAGATGGTCTTCCTGGCGCTGGCGTACCAGCGGTGAGGGTCCCGCACCGTCAGCACCACCTTGGCCTTCGGCCACGCCTCCAGCAGTTCGCGCCAGAAGACGCAGCCGGGGAAGTCCACCGTCGCCCGGTACCCCTCGAACACCCGCCGTACGTCGACCGGGTCACGGGAGAGCGCCTCCTGCCACAGCGGCATCTGGCGGGGGTTCGTCACCACCTCGGTCATGTGGTGACAGGGACCGAACCCGAGCCTCTCCAGCGCCGCCCGCATCGACAGCGTGCCGGTACGGCCATATCCCGCGCCTATCACGTCCAATGGTGATCGTCCCTTCTGTGCGCGCCATTTCTCCGTACCTGCGGGACACTACCCGCCCGGACGCCGGTTACCCGCAGTGCGAACAGTGCGGAGTCCGAATCCGGCGGACGAAGCGAGACGGGTCGGCCGGGTCGTGGGACAAGGCCGGCGGCGCGACGCCATCCGTATCCACCCGTAGGAAGCTGACCTGGAGTGATGCGAGGAGTGGAGCGCCGGGGCCCGCACGCGCCGGGCCTTTCCCTTTACGCGCTCCGCATATTTTTTCACATGCTTTCGGGTCTTACCGGAATTCCATAGAGAGGCGTCCGAGAGAGGTGAAAGAGAAGGCCAAGAGTAGAGCGGGTTAGCATCGCAGGGCCCAAATGCGGCGCAAACTCAGGGGAGAGCCCATTGAACGACTACTCTCGCGAGGACTTCCTGGACCTGAACGCATTCCGGGGGCTGGGCGAGGACCCGGCCTACCACCCCCCGGTGCTGACGGACCGACCACGTGACTGGCCGCTCGACCGGTGGGCGCAGGCGCCGCGCGATCTGGGCTACCCGGACTTCGCCCGCTACCAGTGGCGGGGCCTGCGCCTGCTCAAGGACCCGCAGGCCCAGGCGGCCCTGCACGACCTGCTGTGGGAGTTCCGCCCCCGCACCGTCGTAGAACTCGGCGTGTACAGCGGCGGCTCCCTGGTCTGGTTCCGGGACCTGACCCGGCTCATGGGCGTCGACTGCCAGGTCATCGGCATCGACAAGGACCTCTCCCGCTCCCGGATTCCCGCCACCGAGATGGCGAACATCGCTCTGCACGAGGCCGACTGCACCGACCTCGGCACGCTGGAGAAGCTGCTCGGCGACGTCGCCCACCCGCTGCTGTTCATCGACGACGCGCACGCCGACACCTTCAACGTCATGCGCTGGGCGGTCGACCATGTGCTCCACGAGGGCGACTACTTCGTCATCGAGGACATGATCCCCTACTGGCACCGGTACAGCCCCACCCTGCTGGAGGAGTACCTGGCGTCCTTCCGCGATGTGCTGACCATGGACATGGTGTACGCCAACGCCAGCCCGCAGCTCGACCGGGGCGTCTTCCGCCGCTCGGCGGCGAAGGGCTAGCCGGCCGCCATGTCCACCGTATCGACCGTTCTGCACTACGCGGCACCACTGACGCCGGACGCCCCGGACGACGACTGGTGCATCGACGCCCTGACCCGACCGCCCGAGGTGGTGCTCAACTTCCGTATGGTCCCGCACCGTACGACCGTCACGGACCTGCGCGACGGCGCCGAGCGGCCCACCCTCGACACCGCGGGCTTCGAGCGGGTCACCGCTCCCACCAGTGCCGACCAGCGCGCCCTGGCGCACGACCGGGCGCCGGCCCTCGATCGGTACCGGCAGGAGACCGCGGAGCTGCTGACCTCCGTCACCGGGGCCGACGCGGTCGAGTTCTTCGACGCCACCCTCAGACGCCAGGACGCCGCCCCCACCGGGACGACCCCCCACCAGGCGCCGCACCTGCGCGTCCACGTCGACCAGAGCCCGAGCAGCGCCCGGACACGCGCCGCCCTGCACGGCGCGGGACGCCGCTTCGGCAGGTTCCAGATCGTCAACGTCTGGCGGCCCCTGCTGGAGCCCGTCCGCAACTACCCGCTCGCCCTGTGCGACTTCCGCTCACTGGACCTGAGCACCGACCTCGTGGCGACCCGGCTGCGGTTCCCGCCGTGGCTCAAGGACCGCGAGAACTACTCCGTGAAGCACAACCCCCGCCATCGCTGGCACTACTGGCGCTCGCTCGCCCCCGACGAGGCCCTCCTCTTCAAGATCTACGACAGCGCGAGCCGCTCGCTGGCGCTCGCCGCGGACGGCGCTCAGCACCCCGGATCGGCCGACGTGGCCGGCCTGTGCCCGCACACGGCGTTCTACGACGAGAAGGGGCCCGGAACCGGACATCTGCGAACGTCCCTGGAACTACGCGCCGTACTTTTCTACGACTGACCGGGAAGGAGCGGGCCACCATGACCGACACGGCGGTGCCCCGAGTGCCCATCTTCAGCCTCACCGAACTGAAGAGGGGAGCCGACCAGGAAGCGTTCCGCGAGTGCGTGACCGAAGTGGGCGTCTTCTACCTCACCGACTGCGGAGTGCGCGAGCAGGACCACAGGCTCGCCACCGACACGGCGATGGACTTCTTCGAGCACGGCACGCCGCAGGAGAAGAAGGCCGTGACGACGAATATCCCGACCATGCGCCGCGGTTACTCCGCGCTGGAGGCGGAGAGCACGGCCCAGGTGACCAGGACGGGCACCTACACCGACTACTCGATGTCGTTCTCGATGGGGGTCGGCGGCAACCTCTTCCCCTCGCAGCGCTTCGAGGAGGTCTGGACGGACTACTTCGCCGGCCTCTACACCGCCGCCCGGGAGACCGCCAAGGTCGTCCTGGAGGCGACGGGCACGTACGACGGCTCGGACGGCAGGGACATCGACACCCTGCTGGACTGCGACCCCGTCCTGCGGCTGCGGTACTTCCCCGAGGTCCCCGAGCACCGCGTCGCCGAGCACGAGCCGCGGCGCATGGCACCGCACTACGACCTGTCCATCGTCACCCTGATCCACCAGACCCCGTGCGCCAACGGGTTCGTCAGCCTCCAGGCCGAGATCGGCGGCGAACTGGTGGACCTGCCGCACGTGCCGGAGGCCGTGATCGTGCTGTGCGGCGCGATCGCGCCCCTGGTCACCCAGGGCGCCGTCCCCGCGCCCCGGCACCATGTCAGGTCCCCCGGCGCCGACCGGCGCGAGGGCAGCGGCCGCACGTCGAGCGTCTTCTTCCTGCGCCCCTCGACCGACTTCTCCTTCTCGGTCCCCAAGGCCCGCGCGTACGGGCTGGAGGTCGACACCCTCGACGGCGAGACCGCGACCTTCGGGGACTGGATCGGGACCAACTACGTGACGATGCACGCGACCACCACGTCGTAGCGCCGTCCCCGTACCCCGTGCCGGCCCCCTCCCAGTCGAGAGAAGAAGCCATGGAACACAGGACCGACGCCGTCTTCAAGAAGCCCACCATCTTCCGGGAGGGAGTCCGGGAGTACGCGGAGCGCCTCTCCTCACCCGTCTCGGCCGAACTGCGCGACATCGCCGAGCAGACCGCGCGGGCGACTCCCGAATGGGCGGACATATCGACCGCGCACATTCAGACGTCCTTCCTCCAGATGCTGATCACCACCGGCGGGATGAACCGTGTGCTGGAGGTGGGCACCTTCACCGGCCACGGTACGGTCGCCCTGGCCGAAGCCCTGCCGGACGACGGCGAGGTCGTCACCATCGACAGCTACGTCGCCGACAAACGGGCCCAGGACGTGGCCACGCGGGCGTTCGAACGCAGCCCGCACGGGCACAAGATCAAGCCCATGCTGGACGAGGCCCTGTCCGTCCTGCAGAGCGTCGACGGCGACTTCGACCTCATCTTCCTGGACGCGGACAAGCCGAACTACATCTCGTACTTCGAGACCATCCTCGCCCGCGGCCTGCTGCGGCCCCGCGGTCTGCTGGTCGTCGACAACACCCTGTGGGGCGGCGAGGTCCTCAACCCGCGCTCCCTGCCGCCCGCCGACGAGGCCGCGACGGGCGAGGAATGGGTGGAGCGCATGTTCGCCAACTGGGCGCACGACGTGGTCAGGTTCAACCAGCACGTCGTCGAGGACCCCCGGGTGCGCACCGCCCTGCTCACCGTGCACGACGGCATGACCCTCGTCCAGCTTGCGTCATGACCGGGCAGGGCGGTATCGGGCTCTCGGTGGGGATGCTGCTGCGGCGGGCGGCCACCGTGGCACCCCGCAAGGAGGTACGCGAGGTCGGTCTCGCCGAACAGCCCCGGGGAACGTCCTGGGCGGCCCTGCACGAGCGGGTCCGGCGGCTGGTCGACGGTCTGCGGCACCTCGGCGTCGGCCAGGGCTCCACCGTGACGACGTTCGCCTGGAACAGCACCCGGCACCTCGAGTGGTTCTTCGGCGTCCCGATGGCGGGCGCCGTCCTGGTACCGGTCAACGTCCGGTTCTCCGACGAGCAGATCGAGTGGGTCGTCACCCACGCCGATTCCCGGGTGATGGTCGTCGACGCCTCGCTCACCGCCCATCTGGCGCGGCTGCTGCCCAGGCTGCGGTCGGTGCGCCGGTTCGTCGTGCTCCCCGACGGGGGCGAGGTGCACCCGGCGTTCGCCGACGCGCTGCCCTACGAGAAGCTGCTGGCCGACGCCGATCCGGTCGAGCCGCGTGACGTGGCGGAGAACCGTACCGCCTGCCTGTGCTACACGGGCGGTACCACGGGCAACCCCAAGGCCGTCGCCCACTCCCACCGGTCCCTCGCCCTGCATTCCCTGGCGATGTGCGCGGCCGACGCCTTCGCGGTCAGCGAGCGCGACATCATCTTCCCGCTCACGCCGCTGTTCCACGCCACCGCCTGGGGCCTGCCCTACGCGGCCGCACTGGCCGGAGCCGGCCTGGTGTTCACCGGACCGCACCTGCACCCCGAGGCCATCGCCAGGACCTTGCGGCAGGAGCGGGTCACCCTGTCGGCCGGCGTGCCCACCTTCTGGCTCGCCCTGGACGAGATGGACCCTCCCACAGAGGTGTTCGCGTCCCTCGAACGCATCGTCTGCGGGGGCTCGGCGATCCCCGCGGGCCTGGTGCACCGGTACGCCGACCGCGGCGTGACCATGCAGCAAGGGCTCGGCATGACGGAGAACATGGCGACGGTCGCCCTGACGAACGTCCGCAGCAACCTGACGTCCCTGCCGCCCGAGAAGCAGTTGGAGCTGCACCACACGCAGGGGCTGGCGGTACCGGGCGTCGAGGTGCGGCTCGTCGACGAGGAGGACCGGCTGCTGCCGCACGACGGTGTCACCCAGGGCGAGCTGGAAGTCAGATCGCTGTGGGGAGCGACCCGCTACGAGAACCCGGACGGCGACGCCGACACCGAGAAGTTCCACGACGGCTGGCTGCGCAGCGGGGACATCGCGACCGTCGATCCGGACGGCTACATCCGCATCACGGACCGCAGCAAGGACCTGATCAAGTCCGGCGGGGAGTGGATCAGCTCGATCGTGGTCGAGTCCGCCCTCATGGACCACCCCGGTGTACTGGAGGCGGCCGTCGTCGCCGTGCCGGACGCCCGGTGGCAGGAGCGGCCGCTCGCCGTGGTCGTGCACCGCTCCGGCGCCACCGCGACCGCCGACGAGCTGCGGTCCTTCCTGCGGGACCGGCTGCCGAAGTGGTGGGTGCCGGACCGGTTCGAGTTCGTCCCCGAGATCGCGAAGACCGCCACCAACAAGTTCGACAAGAAGCTGCTGCGCAGCCGTCACGCCTACCACTGACCCACGCAGACCCGCGCCGACCGCGGAGGAAACGCGCATGCGACTGAAGAACACCGGCGCCTGGCAGCCCGGCGACCCCCCGGGCAACCGGCGGTTCGTCACGACCCACTCCGCCGAGGCGCCGCTGACGCTGGTCTCCGGGCGGTCCCTGGGGCCGGTGACCATGGCGTACGAGGCATGGGGCACCCTCGACGCGGACCGGGGCAACGCGGTGCTGATCCTGCCGCCGCTGAGCATGACCAGCCACGCGGCGGGACCCGCCGGGCCCGGACACCGCGCCGAGGGCTGGTGGGACTCCCTCATCGGGCCCGGCAGAGCCGTCGACACCGACCGCTTCCACGTGATCGTCGCCAACAACCTCGGCGGCTGCGACGGCAGCACCGGCCCCGCGAGCCTCGACGCGCAGGGCAGGCCCTGGGCCTCACGCTTCCCCGCCCTCGACGTCGTGGACCAGGTCGAAGCCGAGGCCGCACTGGCCGACGCGCTCGGCATCCAGCGCTGGCACACCGTCATCGGCATGTCCATCGGCGGGGCACGCGCGCTGGAATGGGCGGTCTCCCGCCCCGACCGGGTGGGCCGGCTCCTGCTCATCGCGGTGGCGGCGGCCACCCGCGTCGAACAGGCCGGCCACACCCATCTGGAGATGGAACTGATCCGCCGGGACCCGCACTTCCACGCCGGCGAGTTCTACCACCTGCCCGAGGGCTGCGGCCCCCGTTCCGGCGTCGCCCTCGCCCGCAGTTTCGCGCACCTGCGCTACGGCACCGAGCGCTACTGGCAGGACCGGTTCGGCGGACGGACCTGGTACCACGACTCGGACGGCGTCCACGAGAAGTTCCGGGAATACGTGCTGGCCCAGGGCGACAAGGTGTGGGAGCGCTTCGACGCGAACTGCAACCTGGTGCTGTCCGAGACGGCCCTGAGCGCCACCGTGGCGCGGGGGAGGGGGAGCATCGAGGACGCGCTCGCACGGGTCACCGCGCCCACGCGCATCGTCGGCTTCTCCACCGACCGCGCCTATCCCCCCGAGACCCAGCACGAACTGGCGGCGGGCATTCGCGGAGCCCGGGTGCACATCATCGACACCGACCTCGGGCACTACGGCTTCATGCTCGCCCCCCACCTGGTCGAGCCCCACCTGCGCCTGGCTCTCGGGTAGGGGGGGCGGACCGGTGCTCGCCGTCCTGCTCGCCGGCGCCTTCATGCCCACCCTGGACTTCTTCATCGTCAGCGTCGCCGTCCCCTCCATGACCGAGGACCTGCGCGCGACCAGCGGCGAGATCGAACTCGTCGTCGCCGTCTACGCCATCGTCTACGCCGGCCTGGTCGTGCTCGGCGGCAGGCTCGGCGACCACTGGGGCCGCAAGAAGGCGTTCGTGGCGGGGACCGCCCTGTTCACCGCGACGTCGGCGATGTGCGCCTCCGCCCCGGACGTGTGGTGGCTGATCTGCGCACGGGCGTTGCAGGGCGGCGCCGCCGTCGTGCTCTTCCCGCAGGTGCTGGCGTTGATCCAGCTCCACTATCCGCCGACCGCACGCCCCCGGGCGATGCGGGCCTACGGCCTGGCCACCGGCGGTGCGATGGCGACGGGCCAGCTCATCGGCGGACTGCTCATCAGCCTGGACTGGCTGGGCCTGTCCTGGCGGTGGGCGTTCCTCGTCAACCTTCCCGTCGGGCTGGTGACGCTGGTCCTCGCGCCGCGGCTGCTGCCGGCGACCAGCCGGCTCGGCGGCCTGCGGTTCGACCGGACGGGAGTCCTGCTGTTCGCGGCCGGCATGGTGCTCCTCGTGGTGCCCCTGACGGCCGGCCGCTCGGCCGGCTGGCCGGTGTGGACCCTGCTCATGCTCCTGGGGGCGGCGGTGCTGCTGCCCGCGTTCTGGCTCTGGGAACGCCGTGCCGAGGCCCTGGGCCACGACGTGCTGCTGCCTCCCGGCCTGCTGCGCGTCACCGCCCTGCGCACCGGACTGCTGACCGTGTGCGCCGTCTACGCCACCATGTCCTCGGCCCTGTACATTCTGGCGCTGCTGCTCCAGCAGGGGCGCGGCCTCACCCCACTCGAGTCCGGGCTGGTGTCCAGCCCGCTGATGGCCGGTTTCTGCGCGGCGAGCATGGCCTCCTCCGCGCTGACGGCGCGCTGGGGCACGATCCGGGTGCTCAAGGTCGCGCTGTGGACCCGGACGGCCGGCTTCGCCGCCCAGTTTCCCCTGGTGCTCGCGTCGGCCGGCACCGTGAACGTCCCGGCGCTGGCCGTACTGCTCGCCGTCAACGGGGCCTGCACGGGAGCGGTCATGGCCCCCCTTCTCGGGCTGGTCCTCGAAGACCTGAGACCCGATCAGGCGGGTGCCGCCAGCGGACTGCTGGCCACCGCCCAGCAGGTGGCCGGGGCCGTCGGGCTCTCCGTCATCGGGATCGTGTTCCACGGCGCCGGCGGGCACACCGCGCTGGATGCGCGGCGGGCCGCCACCGGCTACCGGCACGGCCTGCTCTATCTCGTCCTGATGTCGGGGGCCGCCCTTGCCGGGCTGGCCCTGCTGAGCCGCGTACGGGACGGCCGCCGGCCCGCCGAGGAGCCGGCCGGCGCCTCCCGCCCCGTACCCTCGCAGGACTGAGACTCCTGCGTCCCGCACATCTGCGCGAGCCGTTCACACGGCCGGAGGCGCCGATTTGAACTCCGCCGACCCGGCCGCGTAGAACAGCGGCAACCCCGTACGCGCGCCGGCGGCGGGGTACGACCCGGCCTTCGAAAGCAGGTACCACCGCATGTCCCGAGAGCCATCCGGCCCGCCCCGCCGCGCTCTGCTCACCGCGGTGGTGCTGCTGCCCCTGGCGGGGTGCGGCGACTCGGGGGACGGCTCGGCCGCCCAGGCGTCCCGCCCACCGGCAGGCCCTTCCGCCTCCGCCTCCCTCTCCGCCTCCCCCTCCGCCTCCCCGAAGCCGCTCGAACTCGCCGCGCTCCGCACCCTGGAACGCAAATACGACGCCCGGCTCGGGGTGTACGCGCTGGACACCGGTACGGGAAAGACGATCGGCCACCGGGCGGACGAACGCTTCGCCTTCTGCTCCACGTTCAAGACCCTCGCCGTCGCCGCCGTCCTCGACCGCAACCCGCTCGGTCACCTCGACGAGCGCGTCACCTACACCCGCGACGACATCAACTCCGCCTCACCGGTCACCCGTGAGAACGTCGACAAGGGCATGACGGTGGGCCAACTGTGCGACGCCGCCATCCGCTACAGCGACGGCACGGCCGCCAACCTGCTGCTGCGCGACCTCGGCGGCCCCGAACGGCTGACCGCCTACTTCAGGGAGCTCGGCGACACCGTCAGCCGCCTCGACCACTACGAGCCCGAGCTGCACCGGGTGCGCCCGGGGGACCCGGCCGACACCACCACGCCCCGGGCGATCGCCGCCGACTACCGCACCGTGGTCCTGGGCGACACGCTCGCCCGCGACAAACGCGCCCTGCTCACCGACCTCCTCGTGCGCAACACCACCGGCGGCAACCGCATCCGGGCCGGCGTCCCCAAGGGCTGGCGGGTCGCCGACAAGACCGGAACGGGCAAGTACGGCCGGGCCAACGACATCGCCATCGTGTGGCCGCCGCGTGGCGCGCCCCTGGTCCTGGCCATCATGTCCGAGCGGTCCGGACGCGAGGACCCCCTCAGCGAGCCCCTGATCGCCGAGGCCACCGAACACGTCACCGCCGCGCTGACCTGACCTGACCTGGCGTGCCGGGGCCGATTCCGAGCGGAACCGGCCCCGGCCGCAGGACGAGTTTCCCGTGGTGTCCGAGCGCATCCAGCCCGGGTGGGAGTCCGCCGACCCGGGCCGGCCCCGGCCGGACCGTGCGACCGCACTGCACGCTGCTTTCAGCGTCGGTCCCGAGGCTTGTGCGACGGGTGCGGCCGGTGATGCCACCTGTTGGCTCGAAGCCGATGGACCCCTCTTCCCAAGGGCTCGTGCACCGGGGGCGGGTCGCCCAGCAGAACCGCTTTCACGAGCTCTGCCGCTCACGCGTCTCGTTCCCGACGGGTTCAGCCCGCGGCCTCGTGCTGCCGAGCGAGTGCCGCCTGGGAAAGAAGCGTGGACCACAACGTCATCGGAGGGTCGTCCAACCCGTGTCCAGGAACCGGGGTCGAGGCCCGTCGCGCGTGCCGTGCGGCGGGCCCTGTCCGCACGCACCCCGCGCCGACGCTACCGACTCGGTCCGGAGGCGCTCCCGGTCACCGTGGTCCGCACGTCCCCAGCGCGACCGGCCGACACCGTCACACGCTCCGTCCTGCGGCCGAAAAGCCCGTGACCGGGTGCGGGCGGGCGGGCGAGACGGGATGCCAGGTCCGCGCAGGCCCCCGGTGCGGACCGGCCCCCTGCTCACGGCAGGACGACGACTTGGGCGGCGTAGGCGAGACCGGCGCCGAATCCCAGCAGCAGGGCCAGGTCGCCGCTGCTGACGGCCTTGCTGATCAGCAGTTCCTCCATGGCCAGCGGAATGGAAGCGGCCGAGGTGTTGCCGCTGTCGGTGATGGTCCTGGCCACCACCGTGTCGGGTCGGAAGGAGATCGCGGAGGCGAGCGCGTCGACGATGCGGATGTTGGCCTGGTGCGGAATGAAGGCCGCGATGTCACCGAGCCGCACCCCCGCGGTCTCGACGGCCTGTCGCGCTATTCCCGGCAGGCAGGTCGTCGCCCAGCGGTACAGCTCCAGACCGGACATGCGCAGCACGGGTCGCGACGGGCCGGACGGCCGGGCCGCCGCGGGCGGACCGCAGACGACGAGCTGATGCCGGGCGCCCTCGGCCCCCCACACCACCGGACCGAAGCCGGGAACGTCGCCGGGCAGTACCACGGCCGCCCCGGCACCGTCCGCGAACAGGAAAGCGGTGTCCGGGTCCTCCGGATCGACGAGGTCGCTCATTCTCTCCGAGCCGATGACGAGGACGCTGTCGGCTTCGCCGGCGCGCACGAGTCCGTTCGCTTGAGCGAGCGCGTAGCAGAATCCGGAGCAGGCCGCGTCGAGGTCGACGGCGCCGGCGAGGGATGCGCCCAGCATCTGGGCGACCCTCGGGGCCGCCGCCGGAACCTGCTCGGTGAACGAGGTGGTGGCCAGCAGTACGAGGTCGAGGTCGGCGGCGTCGGTGCCGCATCGGGCCAGTGCTGTGCGGCCGGCCTCCACGGCCATGGTGATGACGGACTCCTCCGCGGTGGCGAAGCGGCGCGTGCGGATACCGGAACGGCGCTCCATCCACTGGGGACTGACGTTGATCCGGGCGCCGATCTCCTCGTTTCCCACCTTCCGGCCGGGCCGGTAACCGCCCACTGCCGCGATCCGGGCGCCGGGACGCGGCACGCTCGCGCGGATCGTCACCTCCGTGCCTCCTGTGCGCGGGGCCGCGCGGCCTCACCGTTCTCCACGAGCGCGGTCAGGTCCCCCCGCACGTAGGACTCTTTGCACGCCTGGCGTTGGATCTTGCCACTGGAGGTTTTCGAGAGTGCTCCGCGACGCACGGTGACCACCTCGTGCACGGGCAGCCGGTGGATCTCGTCGATCGCCTGCCGGATACGGCCACGCACACCGTCCAGTCCGGTGCTCCGGAGCACTCTGCCGTCGATCTCCACCACCACGATCACGCGCTCGCACCGCCCGTCGTCCACGGAGAACGCCACCGCGCAGTTCGGCCGCAGACCGGGCACCGCCCGTTCCGCGGCCAACTCGATGTCCTGCGGGTAGTAGTTCCGCCCCTGTCGGACGATGACGTCCTTCAACCGGCCGGTGACGTACAGCTCACCTTCGTGGAGACAGCCAAGATCTCCGGTCCGCAGAAACGTGGCGGCCTCCGCAGGCGCCTTCGAGGAGTGGACGGGCGGCTCACCGTCCCGCGCCGGCCGGGCCCGGAAGACCTCTTCGCTGTCCTGGGGCTTCCCCCAGTAGCCGGCGGCCACCGACGGTCCGTCGAGCCATATCTCCCCCACCCGGTCCGCGCCGACCGGGTGCCGGGTGACCGGATCGACGATCACGACGCGGGTGCCGGCGACGGGAGGCCCGCAGCTCACCACCGAGCAGGCCCCGGGAGCGGAGGCGGCCACGGGTTCGACTCGACCGGCTCGCAACGCCTCCCCGGACAGCCAGGCGACAACCGGGTGCCGTCCGTCCGGGCCGGCGCTCGCGGTGAGGGTGTTCTCGGCCAGCCCGTACCCCGGACACATGGCGCGCCGGTCGAAGCCGTGGGGCGCGAAAGCCGCGCAGAACGCCTCGATGGCCCCATGGCGCACCGGTTCGGCGCCGTTGCCGGCGAAGCGCCACCTCGACAGGTCGCCGACGTCGGCCATGGAACCGGCAGCGGCCGACCGGGCGCACATCTCGTAGGCGAAGCTGGGCGCGACGCTGTGGGTGGCGCCGACGCGTGCGATGGTCTCCAGCCATCGGGCCGGACGGCGGATGAACGCCCCGGGAGCCATGAGGTACGAGGGCGCGCCCGCGTACAGCGGCAACACGATGCCGAACATCAGGCCCATGTCGTGGAAGTGCGGCAGCCAGCTCACCATCCCTCCGTCGGACCGCAGTGGGCGCCGCCGGTCGGTCTGTACCGCGTTGGCGAGGTAGTTCGCGTGGCGGACCATGACGCCCTTCGGTTCGCCCGTCGAACCCGAGGTGTACTGCAGCAGCGCGACCTCGTCCGCCGCCGGCGCCGCGATGGGCGGCTCGGCGGTCTCCGACGCTCCCGCCTCGTCCGTCGGTACGAAGGTCAGTCCCGCCAGTTCCGGTACTGCGGCGAAACGCCGCTCCACTTCTGCCTTCACCTGCGTGGTGGTCAGTACCACGGACGCTCCGACGTCGTCGGCGATGCGCCGGAGCCTGCGAAGCTGTTCCCGCCGGTCGGGCACCTGCACCGGCACCGCCACAGCCCGGCCGCGCACGCAGCCCAGCAGCGAGCGGACGAATTCGAGCCCGGCGGGATACATCAGCAGGACCTGGCGGCCGGACAGCCCCCGACCGTGCAGGTCGGCCGCCCGGGTGTGCATGGCCGACTGGAGTTGCCGGTACGTCATCGTCTCGGCTTCGTCCTCGCCGTTGCGGAGGAACACGTAGGCGTCCTCGTCCGGCCGTTCGGCGACCTGAGCACGTAAGAGGTCGATCAGTGTCCTGGCGTAGGGGGTGGTGGGGCTGTGTTCCGGGATGGTGACCAAGTCGCGCTCCTGGCGAGTTGCGGGTGGCGGTTGACCGACGGGCGGTGACGGCTGTCCCGGTCGCCCGGCGGGGTGGCACGCGAACCGGTTCGGCGCGGCGGTCCCCCGAGGCTCGTCGCGCCCGCCGACATGGCCATCGCGCGGAGCCGTCCCGCCCCGTCGGGCGGATTCCCTCCGCCGGCCTTCCGCTCGGGCGAGGGCCGGCCTGTGGCGAAGGCGCGTTTGAGGGGACCGTCTTTCTCCTTCCCCTGCCGGCAGGGGAGCGCACGGGCGGAATCAACGCAACGGGGTCACAGGCTGCTCTCCGTGCGCCGCTGTCGCACACCGGAGCGCGCACGAAGGCCCGCCACCCCCAGCAGACCGGCGTGCAACGCGCACGTCGCGGCTGCCATCTGAGTTCGCGCGGGGGTGGGTCATTCAATCTGCTTGTCGTACTACCAACTGCTTCTTGAGCGCCGGATAAGGCGTGTTGGGGCGGGAATGCCTAGGGAGGAAGCAGCGGGCTGCCAGAAGCATCACCCGACCCGACGTCGTCGAGGGCCTTTCGTGTCGGGGGCCGGGTCACTTGCACCCCGCACCGACTCGTGCCGGACGGCCGGGCCGGGGGAGCGATCGCAGAGTTCTCCCGGCTCCCTTCCCGCCATGACTGCCGGCCGTGCGCCCACGGCTGTCGCCCCGGAGGTTCCGCCTCGTCATGTCCGACACCGCGTGCTCGCCCGTGCTCACTCGCCGGATCGTCGCCTCACCCGCCATGTGCGGGCCGGGGTCCCTGTTCTTCGGCCAGGCCGGAGACTGGACATGGCAGACGGTGGGAGATGCCTGTTCCCTGAACACCTACCGCGCCCGCACGCCCGACGGCGAGCCCTCCTACCTCGCCTTCTACTACTACCGAGTGCGCGCCAGCCCGCTCGTCCACCCCTATGGCATCACTTTCGGTGACGAGTTCGTCCTGGAGAGCCGTGTCTACCAGGACGGCAGCCAGTCCGTCGTCACCCTCCACCGACTCGGGCCACCCGGCGCCGCTCTGCCTGCCCCGCACCCGGACGAGTTCCATCTGAACCCTCGGAAGGACTGCATCTACATCGAGAACTTCAACCGGTGGCTGTCCCGCGGCGGCTCGGACACCAACCACGGGCTGCTGTCACGGCCACCGGTCGGCTTCCGGCCCGCCGATCTGCCCGCGCTGCCGCCCCAGTACTCCCCGAGGAGCGCCTGCGGCCGAGCACGTCACCACGGCACCTTCCACCCGGCGGGGCTCGCCGACCACGACCTGACCGTCGCCGCCTTCCGCACGCAACACACCGTGGACGCGGCCCGGGACCTCAACGGCGCGGGTCTGCTGTACTTCGCCTCCTACTTCTCCATCATCGACACCGCCTTGCTGCGGCTCTGGCACGAACTCGAGCGCGGCGACCACGACTTCCTGCGCCGCCGTCTGCTCGATCACCGTCTCGCCTACTTCTCCAACGCCGATCCAGGTGACCGTATCGACATCACCATCCGCCTGTGGCGTCACGCGGTGTGCCACGAGGAGACGTCGGACGTCCGCCTCACCGACGCGGCCACCGGTCGCCTGATCGCGGTGTCCTCGATCCGCCTGCTGCCACTTTCCGGCTGAGGGGCGCCGGGCCACACCGACCGGACACCCGAAGCGGACCCACGAAGAGGACACCGACACCATGCCACCACTGACGTACGAGCAGGTCGCCCGTGCCGTTCTCGACGCGATCGCCGCCGTCCTGCCCACGGCCGAGGTCTCCAGGATCACCACGCACAGCAAGTGGTCCGAGCTGGAGGCCGACTCGATCGACCGGGTCGAGGTTCTCTCCAAGGCCGCCGAGATTCTCGGTCTGCCCGCTCCGGACTCCCGATGGGAACACGCTCCGACCGTCGGAGCCCTGATCCAGGGTGTCCTCGTCTCGCACGCTCACCCGCCCGCCTCCCCGTGACCGACGTGGCGGGGACGACACCATCAGGGAGATCGACGTGACCGCAGCCTCTTCCAGCATCCAGGAGCGCCGGACGGAGGTGGAAAGACGCGCCACCGTGTACTGGGAAGCCGGCGCCGGCCCGGACCTCCTTCTCCTGCACGGGGACGCGGGCAGTCCACTCGACTGGGTCACGGTGATGCCCCGACTGGCCACCACGCACCATGTCGTCGCACTCGATCTGCCGGGGTTCGGCAGGACACCGCCCCTCGACGAGCCCTCTCCGGAGCGGTACGCGGCCTTCGTGGCCGCCTTCACCGAGGTTCTCGGGCTGCGACACTACTCACTCATCGGCCACTCCTTCGGGGGCATGATCGCCGTCTACGTGGCCCGTGCGGCACACGGGAACGTCGACCGGCTGGTCCTCGTGGCACCCGGGGGGCTGGGACGCGCCGTCAACCCCGCCCAGATCCTGACCGTCTTCCCCGTGCTGCGCCGCGCCGCCTTCGCCATCAGCCTGCTGCCTGGTTTTCCCGTCATCAACACACTCCTGAGCGCGCTGGGCACGACGTACCGGCCCTGGAACATCCCGCCGCGGTGGTACGCCAAGCACCTCGAACGGGCAAGGAACCCGCAGTTCGTGGGCACGTCCCTCGCCGTGGTCGCGCATGCGCTGACGCCCTTCGGCCAGCGTTACGACCTGAGACCCGAACTGCCTCGTCTGCACATGCCGACGCTTGTGGTCTGGGGCGTGGGCGACCTGCTCGTGCCCGCGTGGCAGGCCGCCGCGGCCTCGCTCCTGCCCCAGGGCGCTCGCCGCCTGCTGGCAGCCGGTCACAGCCCCCAGTTGGACGTCGCCGACGACTTCCTCGAAGCCGTCCGTCCCTTTCTGGCCGGCGACCACCAGCGCACATGAACCCTTCGCGGAGCCCCGAGCAGAAGGTGGAGGGACGAACATGCCCGCCGACATCCACATCGACGATCTTCCGGGATGGAGGACCGCGGCCATGCTGAACGGCCTGGAGACCGCGTTCTGGCGCCTCGACACGGACGCGGCGCTGCGCTCGAACGCGGTGCTGGTCTGGATGCTGGACCGCACACCGCCCTGGGCGCGGCTGCTCGACTGCTTCGACCAGGTCACCCGGGCACTTCCCCGGCTGAGGGCGCGGGTCCTGGACACGCCCTGGAACTGGGGCTGGGCCGCCTGGCAGGAGGACCCGGCGTTCGACATCCACCATCATCTGCAGCGGGTCCGGCTGCCGTCACCCGGCGGTCGCCGGGAGCTGCTCGATCTGGCGGAACGCGTCAGCGCCTGCCCCCTGGACCCGGCACGCCCGCCGTGGCAGATCGTGCTGGTGGAGGAACTGGCGGAGGACCGGGCGGCCCTGGTGATCAAGATTCATCACTGCATCACCGACGGCGGGGGTCTGCGGGAGGCGATGACCGCGATGCTCCCCGACTCCCGGGACAGCCGGAAAGGCCCTCCGGGGCCCTCCGTGATCCCACTGCCGGGGGCCCGGCCCCCTCGGACGAACGCATGGGCAGCCCGGACCCGTGCCATGCTCCACGGGCAACGCTCGCTGTCCCATCACTCGATGTCCTCCTTGGGAGACGCCGCGAGCGTCCTGGTCAGACTGGGGCAACGCCCGGCCGGTGTGCCCGAGAGCCTCCACGCCGTCGTGCGCGAGATGCGCCGCATCGAGATTCCCTCTCCGTCGCCCGTGCTGGCCGGGCGTTCCTCGCAGCGCCGCTTCGAGTCCGTGGAGATGCCGCTCGGTCGGTTCAAGGCCGCCGGACGAAGCGTCGGCGCCTCGGTGACCTCCACGTACGTCGCGGTCCTGCTCGCCACCTACGCCGACTACCATCGCCACCTCGGCGCCGGCGGGGAGACGCTCTCGACGGCGGTGCCCGTCGACCTCAGGAAGAACCGCGGACACGGCGGGAACAACGTGGTGGGGACGGCCTTCCTCAGCCTGCCGCTCGCCGCCGTGAACCTGGGCGAACGCATCCGAGCGGTGCACCACCTCCTGCGGGAGGCGAGCACCTCGGGCGCGGTGCATCTGCTGCCCGCGATCGCGGAGTTCCTGCCTCTCGTCCCGCCCGTCCTGCTCACCGCGTTCGTGCGGCGGCTGGCCGCCCGCATCGACGCGGTGCCCAGCAGCATGCCCGGCGTCCTGCGGCCCGCCTTCGTCGCCGGCGCCGAGATCACGTCCTGTCTCGCCTTCGGGCCACGGGGCAACAGCGGCTGCATCTCCTCGCTCATGTCACATCACGGCACCTGCTCCCTGAACGTCCACCTGGACCCGGCGGCCGTGTCCGACCTGCCGGCGTTCGCGGACCTTCTGCACCGCAACACCCGGGATCTCCTGCGACTCGGCACCGCCTGACCGAGAACACGAAGAAGGGAAACCACCATGACGCGAGCCCTCGACATCACGATCCGGCCGAGCCGGCAGCGGGTGCTGGAACGGGTGGCGGAACTCACCCGCTCCGACCACGAGCTGCGCGACCGCCTCCAAGCGGTCAAGTCCTTCTCGTCCGGCGTCCGCAGCGCGGAGGTCTTCATCACGAACGTCTGCAACCTGCGCTGCAAGGGATGCTGGTTCTTCGAGCACGACCTCGACAAGGCCGCCAAGGAAGTCCGCGATCTGCCGACCCTGCGGGCGTTCGCCCAGCAACTGCACGCCGCTGGGACGACCAACGTCCTGCTGATCGGCGGAGAACCGGCTCTGGTCCCCGACCGCATCGGCGTCTTCGTCGAGACCATGCCGTACGTATCGGTCGTCAGCAACGGAACCAGGCCGGTGCCCTACGACGGGTTCGAGAACCTCCAGGTCTTCGTCTCCCTGTGGGGAGGTGGCCCCATCGACGACGAACTGCGCGGACACCGGCCCGGCGGCCGGCGGATCACCGGGCTGTTCGACCTCGGGCTGCGAGCCTACCGGGACGACCCACGTGTGGTCTGGGTCTACACCGTGAGCGAGCCCGGACTCCCGCACATCGAACCGACGGTGCGCGCCATCCACGACAACGGCAATCAAGTCGTGTTCGGCTTCTACAGCGATTACGGTGCCGACGACCCCACCGGCGTCCAGGAGAGCGACCGGCTGCTGGGTGAGATGACGCGTGCGTGGGAGTCCTACCCCGAGACGGTGATCGGTCATCCGTACTACTTCGACGCGCTCGTCAGGGGCCGGACCCACTGGGGCACCTTCGGTTACGACACCTGCCCCAGTATCAGCGTCGATCACGCGGCGCACACTGACCGGCTGGCCAACGGCAACCCGGTCCTGCGGGGGTTCAACACCTACCGGGCCGACCACACGGTCCAGTTCTGCTGCACCTCGGGCAACTGCTCCGGCTGCCGGGACAGTCAGGCGATGTGGAGCTGGATGCTGGTCAACATGCACCAGTTCCTGACCAGCCGGGAGAGCCTGCGCGCCTGGGTGGAGATGGCGGAGAGTTTCTACCGCCAGTACTACTGGTCCCCTTACCGCCCCTCCGGGCACCGCGTGCGGTCGGGGGCGGCAGCCGATGCCGAGTGAGAGCGCGATGGCGCTGTTCACCGACCGGCTGCGCCTGCTGGGGGACGACCTGCGCGGTGACCCCGGCGCCCGCGTCCTGCGTCTGCGGCCCGGCATGGACGGCCGCGCGTCGTACGCCGCCGTCCGTGCCCATGGGCCGCTGGTCCGCAGCCGACGCGGCCTGCTCTTCACCGCGACCTGGACGACGGCCAACGCCGTCCTGCGCAGCGGTGAGTTCAGGGCGGTGCCGACCATGGTGTCCGGTCGCAGCGGCGGTCACGCCGACGCCGATTTCGTCCACCCGCTCGACGAGGCGTTCTTCTCCCTGAACCCGCCGCGGCACACCGAGCTGCGCGCCATGACCGCCCCCTGGTTCTCCCGTGAACAGACGAAGAAGGTCACCGAGCACCTGGACGAAGACGTGGACGCCTGTCTGCGGACTCTGGCCGGCCGGCACTCGGTCGACCTCGTCAGCGCGCTCGCCGAGCCCGTGCCCGTCACCACCGTCTGCCGGCTGCTGGGCCTGCACCTCGGGGACATGTCCCTGTTCGTCCGGTGGGGCAGGACCGTCGCGGCCGTGCTCGACGGGCCACGAAGCCGTGCCGAATGGCGTCGTATCCGCCAGGTCTACTCGGAAATGACGCACTACTTCCGCCGGCACGTCTCGGCCCGGCGGAACGCCGAGGGACTCGTGGCCGGTCTCGCGGAGCGCTGTCCCCACCTGCTGAGCGAGCGGGACGTCATCGCCACCTCGGGCATGCTGCTGCTGGCCGGGTTCGTCACCACCGTCAACCTCATCGGCAACGCCCTGCACACCCTGCTGAGGGCACCCGAACACCGGGAGAAGGCCGCCGGGGACTGGGCCGCGGTCGTGGAGGAGACCCTGCGCCACTCCTCGCCCGTCAGATACGTGGTGCGCCGGGCGTGCGAGGACACCGAGGTCGAGGGATACACGGTGGCCGCCCGGACACCGGTGGTGGTCCTCCTGGCCGGCGCCAATCGGGACCCATCCGTCTTCGAGCGCCCCGACGAGTTCGACGTCCACCGACGGGGTGCGAGCCGACACCTCACCTTCGGGGCGGGCATCCACTACTGCCTCGGCGCCTCGCTCGCCCGTGCCGAAGCGCAGACCGTGCTGCGCCGCTTCTTCGAGCGGTACCCGGGAGCGACCCTCGCGGCGGGCGTGACGCCCAGGGCTTCGCGGGTTCTGCACGGCCCCGCCCAACTGCCCGTCCGCCTCACCGGCCGCGGCTCGTGAGCCCGGTGACGGGCGTCTTCCCCGGGTGTCCGCGTCGTCGTGGGAACGGGCAACCGGTCCGGGGTCCGCCGGTGTTCATCACCTTCACGCATGCCGTGACGGGATCGGCTGCCCGTCCTGGGCGGCACTTTCGCCGCCGTCCGAGGTGGTCCGGCGACACGTTGGGCGATCGTGCGGGGACCGAGCCGACGGCGTTGGTCAGGACTTCGCGGATCGACTCGACTCCGAACACCTGCCGGTGGGTGTCGGTGAACGTCACGAGCGCTTCGACGGCCGGCCGAGCGCGGCCACGAAGAAAGCCGAGGCCGCCCTGAGGGTCTCATTCACCCCAGTCCTGCCGGTGGGTCATCCGTGCTGCCCGGTGGTGAGGGTGGTGCCGGAGCGCCTGCCGAGGTGCACGACGTCCAGTCGACCCTGCTTGTACTGCGCCTGCAGGCTTCGCTTGTCGTATTTACCCATTGACGTCTTGGGGATGGCCGCGACGGTCGCCCAGCGTTCCGGCATCATCCAGGTGTCGATGTGCTGAGCCAGGAAGGCATGCAGCTCCTCCAGGGTGACGTCGCTGTCCTTGCGGAGCGACACCGCGGCCAACGGGCGTTCGCCCCAGTGGTCGTCGGGCACCGCCACCACGATCGCCTCGGTGACGGCGGGGTGTTCCATCAAGGTGTTCTCGAGCCGCATACTCGGAATGAACTCGCCTCCGGACTTGATGACGTCCTTGAGCCGGTCGGTGAGCGTCAGGTACCCGTCCGGGGAGATCGTCCCGATGTCCCCGGACCGCAGCCAACCGTCCGGGGTGAAGTTGTCCGCCGGCCGTACCGGAAGGGAGCCGACGCCACCGTGGTAGGCACTGGTGACGTCCGGGCCGCGCAGTTGCAGCTCACCCATGGCCGTGCCGTCGTGCGGCACGAGGGCGCCCTCCGGGTCGACGAGACGGAACTCGGCCGATGTCGGGAACCTGCCCTGACTGATGCGGTAGGCCCATTCGTCGTCAGGGTGCAGCCCTTTCGGCGGCAGAGCGGCGCTCACGAGTCCCGAGGTCTCGGTCATTCCCCAGCCGTGCAGGACCTCGATGGAGTGCCGGTCCCGGTAAGCGGCCATCAGGGCGGACGGGCACGCGAACCCACCCACGAATACCCTGCGCAGGCTTTTGGTGTCGTACGTATGGGAATCGAGTTCCTCCAGGAGCGAGGCCCAGACGGTGGGGATGGCGGAGCTGAACGTCGGTCGCCCGCACTCGATCATCTGGGCGAGCGATGACGCACGGGGGGAGTGGCCGGGCAGCAGAAGATCAGCACCGGTGAAGAACGCGGCGTGGGGGAGCCCCCAACCGTTCACGTGGAACATGGGCGCGAGACACAGAAGCGTGTCGTGCGGGCTCAGATTGAAGCCACTCGGTACCACAATCTGGAAGGAGTGCAGGTATATCGACCGGTGACTGTAGACCACCCCTTTGGGGTTTCCGGTAGTGCCAGAGGTGTAGCAGATGATCGCAGCGCTGCGTTCGTCCAGCCGTTCCTCCCAGGGGAATTCGACAGGGCGCCCGGCGATGAGTTCCTCGTAGTCGTGCACTTCACCGGCGAACCCCGCCAATGCCGCCCGTTCGCCCTTACCCGCGACGACTATGTGCTCCACCGTGCCTGACAAGCGCGGCAGCACCGCGGCCAGGGCTTCGGTGAGGTCCGCGTCCACGACGATGACGCGGTCACCGGCGTGATCGACGGTGTAGGCCAACTGCTCCGTCGGCATGCGCACGTTGAGGGTGTGAAGGACAGCGCCCATCGCGGGAACCGCCAGGAACAGTTCCAGGTGGGGGGCGTTGTTCCACATGAACGTACCGATGACGCTCTGCTCGCCCTGCGGCCGGGCGCCAGGGCGCACCCCCAGCCGGTCGCGGAGCGCATGTGCCAGACGGGCGGCACGCTCGCCGACCTCCGCGTAACTCCTGTGGTCGAACCCCTCTCCGTTCCATGTTCCGACAGTGGAGGTGCCGTGGACCGTGGAACCGAACCGCAGGATGCGAGCGATGGTGAGCGGGATGTCGGGCATGGTGCTGTGCATGGTGGTCCTTCCAAGTTCGGGGCTTTCGGATGATGAAGCAGTCGAGTCGTCTGAAGCCGTGCCGCATTCCCGCGAGGATTCCTCCCGTCACCTCTTGGAGGAGGTCGGGCTCGCCTTCGGCGCACCTGGTATCGGTGCGGCGCCAGGCACTGCGCTCAGCGCACCGAGGTGGTGGTGTCCCTTTCGGGGCTCGCCGATGCGGAAGGGGCCCCGGCGGACCTCGGAACAGAAGCCGGCGGGGACGTCACGTCGGCCGTTCCAGGAGAAGTCGTGGACGGTGCCGGACAGTCGGTGGACGGGACAGGTGGGATCGTCGGGGCAGCGGGCGGGGAGGCGGAGGGCGGAGGTGTCGTGGCCGGCGCGCTGTCGGTGCTTGTAACGGGGACGGGCTGCGGTTCCACCGTTTCGGACGGCGGGGCGGAGTGGGAAGGTACGAGGGGCTCCGGCGCGGCGGTGGACGGGGGGACGGGCATCAGGACGACTACAGGCGGTGCCACGCTGTCCCGCACCGGAGCAGGCACGACGCTCTGCACCGGGGGCGGGCCGTGCTCCGGAGGAGGCGCCTGCACGGGCGCGGTGCAGGAGGCAATGCAGGCAGCGATGACAACCGCGACGAACACCATGAGGCTCCGCATGAGACATCACATCCTTTCTGTGGGTGAGTTGCTGCTCTCCGGCCCCCACCGGCAGTCAGTTCGTGGTCAGCGTTTCCAGGAACGCGCGCAGGCCGACGAAGAACCTCCCGACAGCGGTCCCGGCCGCCATGACGGCCTGGGCGAAGTCGACGGGGGCGACGGCGATGATGAAAAGGAGGATGATCAGGAGCAGCCAGAAGAGCAGACCGCGTGGACGGTAGAACATGAGGGCTCCTCTCGGCTCGTGCCCGACGGCACCGCCCGTGTGCCCGCACGGGCAGCGATCGGAGTGACGTCGGCCGTGCGTCCTGCGGAGAATTGATCACCGGTCACGGACCTGGCCGCGGACGGCGTCTCCGCGGCGGGCGGACCCTGACCGGGCCGTCGGGTGGCCCCGGGTCCCTGAGGTGCACGCCTGCCATCGGATACATGGGTCACGGGTCGCTCAGACACGGGAAGTCTTCGCAGGCGCGGCCATGGTGGCGTCCTGCGTCCGCGGCGCCTCCCGCTGGGCCCGCCGGGCCACGGCTCGCACCGCGTCCCGGACGGCCTCCGCCTCCTTCTCGTGGATGCCCACCCCCCACAGCACGCGCGTACCCGAACTGACCTCGCAGAAGGCGGCGTAGGCGGCACGGCCCTCCAGCCGGTCCACGAGGATGTCCTGCAGCGCGGCCGGTACGGACAGGGCGGCGAGCATCTGTCGGACCGGCTCCCGCCAGCCACCGGAGTCACCGTCGAGGGAGAAGGCCGGCGCCGGGGTGCCCGCCGGGCCTTCTTCCGGGGCTTCCGTGCCCGGAGTCACATACCGGTCCGTGAAGATCTGCCAGAGCTTGTCCACGCCGATCTCACCGCCCTGCTGCTCGCAGAAGCTCTGCATCACATGGGCGAAGTCGATCTGCAGCCTCCTGGGCAGCGTCACGCCCTGGGAGGTCCGCAGCAGGTGAGCCATGCCGCCCTTGCCCGACTGGGTGTTGATGCGGATCAGGGCCTGGTAGCTGCGGCCGATGTCGCGGGGATCGACGGGGAGGTAGGGCACGTCCCAGAAAGCGTCGGCGTCCTCTCCTTCCCGGGCCTTGAGGCCCTTGGCGATGGCGTCCTGGTGCGTGCCGGCGAAAGAGGTATACACGAACTCACCCACCCATGGATGGCGAGGGGAGACCGGGAGCTGGTTGCAGTCCTCCACCACGCGCCGCATGCCGTCCAGGTCACGCAGATCGAGCATGGGGTCGATGCCTTGGGAGAACAGGTTCATCGCGAGCGTGGGGATGCACACGTTGCCGGTGCGCTCGCCGTTGCCGAACAGGCAGCCCTCGATCCGGTCGGCGCCGGCCAGCAGCGCGAGTTCGGTCGCGGCGACGGCGCTGCCGCGGTCGTTGTGCGGGTGCAGAGTGAGGATGGTGCGGTCGCGGTACGCCAGCTCGCGGCTCATGTACTCGATACGGTCCGCCAACTCGTGCGGAGGAAAAGCCTCCACGGTCGCTGGCAGGGCGATCCGCAGCGTACGGTCGGTGCGGGGGGCGCAGTACTCCTGCACCGCGTTGCAGACTTCCAGGGCGAAGTCCGGCTCGGTCTGGGTGTAGGACTCGGGTACGTACGACAGGAAGATCTCCGTCTCCGGCGTCGTCTCCTGGAGGCGCACTGCCTGTCGGGCGCCTTCGAGGGATTTCGCCAGCATTTCCGCACGGCTGGCGCGGAAGACCACCCGGCGCTGGGCAGCGGAAGTCGGGATGATGTACTGCACGACCGCCTTGCGGGCGCCGCGGACCGCGGCGACGCTGCGTTCGAGGGCTTCGGTGCGGATCGACGTGAGGACCTGGATGACGACGTCGTCGGGTATGGCGTCGGTCTCGATCAGATGCCGTACGAAGTCGTATTCGTCCTGGGAAGCGGCGGGGTAGCCGACTTCGATCTCCTTGAAGCCGATGGACACCAGAAGGTCGAACATCCTGCGTTTGCGGGCGACGTCCATCGGATCGATCAGGGCTTGGTTGCCGTCCCGGAGGTCGACGCTGCCCCACAGGGGTGCCTTGGTCAGATGCCGGCCGGGCCAGGTGCGGTCGTCCAGTCCGATCGGCTCGTACGGCGCGTACTTGTGGACGGGCATTCCGCCGGAGGTCTGCACTCCCCTGTCCTGCGGGGGGAAGATCCGGTGCGGTTGCGGAAGGTGACTCATCGTTCCTCTTCTCGTGGATCAGGAGCGGGGGGACCCTGTCCGGGTCGGGTCATCGGCCGGGATGAACGCGGGGCGGCGGTTCACGCCAGGTCCCGGGCGAGCGCCCGGCCGGCGGTACGGCCGGAGAAGACGCAGCCACCGAGGAAGCCGCCCTCCAGCGCGTTGTATCCGTGCACCCCGCCGCCGAACCCGGCTGCTTCTCCGGCGGCGTACAGGCCGTCGAAGGCCGCTCCGTCCGGTCGCAGAACCTGCGAGTCGAGGTTGGTCTGCACCCCGCCCAGCGTCTTGCGGACGAGCACCCGCAGGCGTGCGGCGATCAGCGGGCCGTGCGCGGGATCGAGCAGGCGGTGCGGGGCGGCGATCCGGAGAAGTCTCTCCGGCAGGTACGCACGCGCATTGCGCACGGACGTCAGTTGCATGTCCTTGCGGTAGTCGTTGGCCACCTGCCGGTCGCGGGCCACCGCCTCCCGTTCCACACGCGCGTACTCCAGTGGTGCTTCGGGAGTGAGCGCGTTCATCCCTTCCACCAGTGCGGACAGCGTCGGGCGTATCACGAGGTCCTCGCCGTGGTCGAGGAACGCGCGGACCGGACCCATCGTGCTTTTCTTCAGCCGCAGGAACAGCAACAGGGGGTTCTTGCCGGTGAGATCGGGGTTCTGATCGGAGCCCGACAGTGCGAACTCCCTGTCCAGGATCGTCTGGGTCATGATGAACCACGAGTGGTCGTGACCGTGCCGCGTGATGTGCCGCAGCGTGTCCCGGGCCGTGTGACTGGGGAACAGCGGCGGAGGCAACCGCCGACCGGTGGCGTCCAGCCACAGTGGTGACGGGCCGGAGATCACGCGCACCCCGTGGCCGGGCCAGACGGGAGCCCAGTTCTTCAGGCCCTCGGGATAGTTCCACATGCGGTCGAGGTTGACCACCGACCCGCCGGCCTCCTCGGTGATCCGGAGCATCCGCCCGTCGACGTGCGCGGGTACGCCCGTGAGCAGCGAGGCTGGTACCGGGCCGAGGCGGCCGGTCGGCCAGTGCGCGCGCACCAGGTCCGGGTTGCCGCCCATACCGCCGGAGGTGACGAGCACCGCCTGCGCGCGCACCTCGAACTCTCCGACCTCCTCCCGCGAGGAGGGGAGGCCGCGAGGCTCGTGCGAGGGTGCCAGCACCGCGCCCCGCACGCCGATCGCGGTTCCTCCTTCGACGACGAGTCCGTCGACCCGATGCCGGTATCTGAAGGTGACCAGCCCTCGGTCGGCGGCGGCCAGGACCGGATCACGGAAGGTCCGTACGACCTCGGGCCCGGCGCCCCAGGTGTAGTGGAACCGGGGGACGGAGTTGCCGTGACCGGTCGCGGTGCCCCGCCCCCGTTCGGTCCACCCGACGACGGGCAGCAGGCGCAGCCCGAGCCGGTACAGGTAGCTGCGCTTGTCCCCGGCGGCGAAGCTGACATACGCCTCGGCCCACCTGCGGGCCCACCGGTCCTCGTCGTCGCGGTCGAACTCGGCCGAGGCCAGCCAGTCGCTCAGAGCCAGTTCCTGGGAGTCCTTGATACCCGCGCACCGCTGCTCGGGGCTGTTGACCAGGAAGAGACCGCCCTCCGCCCAGAACGCCTGCCCCCCGAGGTTGGCTTCGTTCTCCTGTTCGATGATCAGCACTCGTCGCCCGGCGCGGGTCAACTCCAGGGTGGCGACCAGGCCGGCCAGTCCCGCTCCGACCACTATGACATCGGCGACCTCACTCATGGTCGATGCGTCCTTTCAGCAGTGCTGCCGCCGACCCGTGAGAGGAAGGGTCGGACGACTCCGAGGAACCGGTCGGTGGCTTCCAGCGGCAGCAGGTGTCCGGAGCACGGGAACAGCGTCAGCTCTCCGCGGCTCAGCTTCCGGCGGGCTCCGACCGCCTGCCAGAAAGGCACCAGGACGTCCTGGACACCCCAGACCACCAGGACCGGGACCGACAATTCCGGCAAGCGTCCAAGGAGGAGATCCCTCTGCCCGAGGAGACCCACCGAGAGGCGCTGCGAGCGCAGTGCGGTGGCCAGCGCTTCGGGCGAAGACGCGGCCCTGACCTGGCTGGACCGCCAAGGTCCCGTGATGCGCCAGGGGCGTCGGGCCCCCAGCGCCACGAGCGATGCCACCAGCAGTTGCGGTCCGAAGGGCATGACCGGGACCAACAGTTTCGTCAGATCTCCCAACGGCGTGACAGCCTGCACCACCATCCCCGGGTTGATGGCACGGCCCATGCCGGCGGGACTGACCAGTACCAAAGACGACAACGCGCCGGGCCGCTGCAAGGCCAGGTGGACGGCCACGGCGCCGCCCAGTGAGGGGCCTATGACCGCGAAGGTGTCCACATTGATCTCGCGGGCGAACCTCCACACGAATGTGGCGAGCGCCGCGGGGCTGCCGTCGCCGGTGGGCTCGGTGTAACCGTACCCAGGGAGGTCCAGGGCGATCGCCCGATGGCTGCCGGCGAGACCTTCAAGGGTTCCGGACCATTGCTCGGCCACACTTCCCTCACCCGGCAGCAACAGCACAGGGTCACCCTCCCCGGCTTCGAGATAGCGCGTCGCCACTCCGTTCACATCGACCCATCGTTCCTTCACTGTGCCTTCGCGCACGGTGGTTGCATTTTTCATCACGTCTCCCGTCACTGTCTATTCCGGTCAAACGTTGTGAATCGTGTGCACATTTTGGTGAGGCATGACTGATCACGCGGAGGTGAGGTGGCTACGGAGGTCATGCCGTGGCGCGGCAAGATTTTTCCGCAAGGTGCCTGGGTGTCATATTCATCGACTCGGAATCCAGCCCGTGCATCACGGTAATCCGCACCGCGTTGCACCGGCAGGCGTACAAGAAGCGCGTACTTTTTCGACGTGCACGCCTGCTCGTGCGGGACTGTTGGAAAGCTCATTAATTGGGCAGCCCCCGCAGTTCGCGCGAAAAACATTTCTTGCTCGAAAAGACCCCCATGGCCTCGCTTCTCGTGGCCGGGACACGAGAGGCGCCTGGTGCGTCCGTGTTGCCAGGGACGGATGTCGGCCGGGTCTCGACACGGGGGGGCAGGTGGCGACGAGTCGCTCGACTGTCCGCTCGCTGTGGTGCGGGGCGGCCAGGGTGCACGCCCGGCGCGCACGAGCGCCCCCCGGGGGGCTCACTCGGACGAGCCGTGATGCCGCGCGCCTTGCGCTACCGTCCTGCGCCTTGCGATGGGCGCACTCCTTGGACGCGAAACGCGCACTGAACGTGAGATGTGCGCTTGGTGGCGCCTGTGTGCGCTTTGCGTCTGACGGGCTCGCACTATGAGCCTTTTCCATCATCGGTCTGAGCTGGCCAAATGCAGGGTCATGACCGCTCGGACGAGGCTTGTGACGCGAGTGGTCGAGCACCGCAGCTTG
>NZ_JBIAZN010000027.1:0-94093 GCF_042899225.1 Streptomyces sp. NPDC000134 | reverse complement strand
CCGACCCCAAGCCCTACATCTGGACCAGAACCGCGGACGAGATCCTCGAACGCCTCGCCAGCTATTTACGCAGGATTCCTGACTCAGAAGACTAGAGCGAACGATGTGCACACCCGCCTGAATCCCTCGTGGCCGGTGCGTCCCGTGTGCCCCATGCACTCGATGTCCACGGCCGCCCCGTCCTCGGAAGGCGTCGCCGACCAGTCGCAGCGGAGGCACTCGGCCTCGAACGTCACGTCGGTGTCTGGGTGCTGGGTGATCCGATGCGTGACGTACCGCAGCACAGTGCGGGGCATTACTCGCCCCCGTGCGCGTCCCGCAGGTGTGCGCGCAGGGTCACGTTCATGTCGGACACCTTGGAGTAGTCCCAGACCGACCCGGCGTTGGCCCGTTGTACCGCGAGGCCGAGGCAGTCCTGGCAGCCCGGAACGGGTTCCGGCCGTGCCGGCGGTAGGGAAGAAGCCACCGGCTCCGACAGCGTCGACGGTTCTCCGTGCATCTCGTATGCCTCCCCGCATCTCGTCGAGAAGGCCATGGTCAGCCGGTCCGAGGGGCCGAAGCTAGGGCGTTTCCCGTTCGCGCAAGAACGTGTCCCGGATGCCCTCGACTAAGTTCTGTCCGGCGGATCACTGACGGAGCCAGAGTCGAATCGCTGCGGCGGTGACGGTGCCGTGGAAGACGTAGGCCCTTTTGTCGTAACGCGTCGCGACCGCGCGGGAGTTCTTGAGCCGGTTGATGGTCCGCTCGACCTCGTTGCGTCGCCGATAGCGTTCGCGGTCGAAGCCGGCAGGCCTGCCCCCGTCGCTGCCCTTGCGGCGGCGGTTGGCCCGCTGGTCCTTCGGTTCCGGGATCGTGTGCCGGATGTCGCGTCTTCGCAGGTAGCGGCGGTTTCGGCGAGAGCTGTATGCCTTGTCGCCGCTGACGTGGTCCGGCCGGGTCCGGGGCCTTCCGCCCAGTGGCCGCGGAACTCGGATCCGGTTAAGGACCTCGATCATCTGCGGTGCGTCGCCCCACTGTCCCGGCGTGAGCAGGAGGGACATGGGGCGGCAGCCGCCTTCGCTGGCGAGGTGGATCTTGCAGGTCAGGCCGCCCCGGGACCGTCCGAGTCCCTCGTCGGGGCGGTGGTGCCGGGGCGTCGTCCTTTTTTCGGGACCCGCGGCTTGGCCTTGCGAGCCCCGGCCGCGTGCTGATGGGCTCGGCAGGACGTTGAGTCGACCCCGACCATCGACCAGTCGACCTGCCCCGCCAGGTCGGCGTCGGCCTGGACCGAATGCAGGATCCGGTCCCAGGTGCCGTCCGCCGACCATCGGCGATGCCGTTCGTAGACGGTCTTCCACGAGCCGTAGCGTTCCGGCAGATCACGCCACGGGACACCGGTTCGGATCCGGAACAGGATCCCGTTGACCACGGTGCGGTGATCGTTCCACCGGCCGCCCCGGCCACCCAGAGGTGGCAGATGCGGTTCCAGCAACGACCACTCGCGATTCGTCAGATCCCCCCGACCCATGACCGGCCAACGAGCGACCAGTCAGAGGGTCACATGATCCGCCGGACAGAACCTAGGTCGCGCATTGCGTCCCCGGCAAGGGACACGGAGGCGAAGCGGTCGAACTTCTCGACGTACAGGGAGACGTCCCGTGGGTCGGTGACGACCACCTCGGCGTGTGTCGTCTCGACTGTCACCATACGGTCATCCCGGGTGACGAAGGAGTGACCGGGCACGTAGCGCTGCGGCGCGTCGAGGGGGACCACGCGCACGTCCACGTTCGGCAGGCGGGACACCGACACGATGCGGTCCAGCTGGCCCGCCATCATCGCGGGCGGAAGGAGACGCCAGCGCAGGACGGGTTCCGTAACCACGAAGTGCAGGGCTTTGCTGGTGTCGTACAGGACGCGTTGCCGCTCGATCCGGGCGGAGACCGTACGGGAGAGCTGTTCGTCCGTGAGGCCCTTCGGCTCCAACACTGCCCGGATGTACTCGGGCGTCTGGAGCAGACCGGGAACCAGGGACGGCTGGAAGAGGCGCAGGAGCGTCATCGAGGACTCCAACGCCCTGATCTGCTCCTGCTTCTTGTGGTAGCCCATCCGCCGAAAGAGGCGCCATGCGGTTGCCTCTGTGGCCTGTGCGCGGGCTACAGCGAGGTACTCGGCCTTGATCTCCGGGGACACGTCCAAAGCCGTGAGGATACGTTCCACGTCCGCCGTCGCCGGGGCGACACGGCCGTCCTCGATCTTCGACAGCTTGGCGGTCGACATGACTGCGCTGCGGGCGACGACCTTGGCCTCCTTGCCGGACGCCTGCCGCAGCGCCCGCAGCGCGGCACCGAGTTCTGCCTGATTCACGCTGCTCCGTGCTTCCCCCACCACTCGGTGAAGGGCACCGACATGGCCACGGCGACGCTTCGATACGTCGCGTACTCGGACTCCTCGCCCGTGGGCAACGCCCCCGGTGCCGGGACGAACGTCGGCCCGGTGAACGCGCCGTTCTCGTCGTAGTTGAGCACCACAGGCTCGCGGCCGTCGAAGAGCCAGAAATCGGGCACACCCTCCAGCGGATTCGGGCGGTCGGTCGTGTCGAGGATGTGGAACTCCTCACCCGCCGTCATGTTCGTCTGGTAACCCCAGCTCAGCTCGTAGCGGAGGTACGGCGTGAGCGGGCGGGACAGGACGTGGACGCGCACCATGCGCTTACCGCTCTCCGTCGCCTTTCGCACGGTCTCCAGCCAGTCTGCGTTGTAGTCGGCGGGCTTGGTCTCCCCCGTGAGGAAGGCACGGAAGGCGGCAGGGTTACCCGAGTTGCTGTAGTCGTCGAGAGTCTCCAGCCGGAACGCCTCCTCCTGGAAGGTGGAGAAGCGGGCAGCCAGGTCGTTAGATGCGCTGATCACGGATTGCCTTCCGGATGAGGTTCATCGGGATTTCCACCAGGGATTCGCCCTCCGGCACGTCGAGACCGTGTCCCGTCGGCACGCCTCCCTGCACGATCAGGGTTCTCTCGTCGGTCACATACAGGGTGGGACAGTCCCCGTTCTCACAGGAGGTCGATCCCTTCGGCTGTCCTCCCCTCTCCCATCGGAGCCCCAAGTCAGCGCTTCTGAGAGTCGCCGCCAGGGTCAGCACCAAGTCAGCACACGCCCCGGAAACAGCCTGAATCCGCAGGAGAAAACAGGAAGGGGCCAGACCCGATGATCTGGCCCCTGACCTGGGGATTCATGCCCTGACCAGCCGCGTTAGCCGATCAAGGAATCAGGCACTACACGTTGAACCTGAACTCCACCACGTCCCCGTCCTGCATCACGTAGTCCTTGCCCTCCATGCGCGCCTTGCCCTTGGCGCGGGCCTCCGTCACCGAGCCCGTCTCGATCAGGTCGTCGTAGGAGATGACCTCGGCCTTGATGAAGCCCTTCTGGAAGTCGGTGTGGATGACTCCGGCGGCCTCGGGGGCGGTGGCGCCCTTCTTGATGGTCCAGGCGCGGGATTCCTTGGGGCCGGCCGTGAGGTACGTCTGGAGGCCGAGGGTGTTGAAGCCGACGCGGGCGAGGGTGGCCAGGCCGGGTTCCTCGGCGCCGACCGACTCCAGCAGCTCCATCGCGTCCTCCTCGTCCAGCTCGGCGAGGTCCGCCTCCAGCTTGGCGTTGAGGAAGATCGCCTCGGCGGGGGCGACCAGGGCGCGCTGCTCGTTCTTGAAGTCCTCGTCGACCAGCTCGTCCTCGTCCACGTTGAAGACGTAGAGGAAGGGCTTGGTGGTGAGCAGGTGCAGGTCGTGGAGGAGTTCGGCGCGCTCGCCGCCCTGGACGATGCCGTGGGCGAAGAGGGTGTCGCCCTTCTCCAGGATCTCCTTGGCCTCCTCGACGGCCTTGACCTTCGGCGCGATGTCCTTCTTGATCCGGGACTCCTTCTGGAGGCGCGGCAGGACCTTCTCGATGGTCTGGAGGTCGGCGAGGATCAGCTCGGTGTTGATCGTCTCGATGTCGTCCTTGGGCGAGACCTTGCCGTCGACGTGGACGACGTTCTCGTCCTTGAAGGCGCGGATGACCTGGCAGATCGCGTCGGACTCGCGGATGTTCGCCAGGAACTTGTTGCCCAGGCCCTCGCCCTCGGACGCGCCGCGCACGATGCCCGCGATGTCCACGAAGTCGACCGTGGCCGGCAGGACGCGCTCCGACTTGAAGATCTCCGCCAGCTTCGCCAGCCGCGGGTCGGGGACGCCGACCACGCCGACGTTGGGCTCGATGGTGGCGAACGGGTAGTTGGCCGCCAGCACGTCGTTCTTGGTCAGGGCGTTGAACAGGGTCGACTTGCCGACATTCGGCAGGCCGACGATTCCGATCGTGAGCGACACGTTGCGACTTCCCGTACGTGAGATGAGGGCTGGCGGGTGGGCCGATCCACCAGTCTACGGGGTGTGCGGCGGGGATCACGCGGGCAGTCGAACGCTTGGCCAGGCTCCGGCCCTCGGCGTGTCCGAGGCCCGATTCTGCACATTAACCGACCTAAGTTGGACCAGTGGAGCAACACAGGACGCGACCTGCCGAGGACGGAACGCGACGCGGCCGGCCCCCGCTGCCCCCGCAGGCCCGGGGCGGCGCACCGGCCCGCCGGCCGGGCGTGCGGCGCCCCGCCGCGCCCCTGGCGCCGGGGACCGGGCCGAAGCTGCCCAACCCCCGGCTGACCGGGCTGGGCAGCGGCCTGTTCTGCGCGGCGCTGATGTTCGTGCTGGGCTTCCTCGACCAGGCGCTGTTCGGGTCGTCGCGGACGGCGTACGGCGTGCTGTTCCTGCCGGTGTGCGTGCTGACCTCGGTGTGGGTGCGGCGGGGCGATCTGCTCATCGCCCCGATAGCGGTGCCGCTCGCCTTCGCCCTGGGGCTGACCCTCGTCTCCGACGGCGGCGACGGATTCTCCGGCCAGTTGGGCGGCTATGTCACCGCCCTGGCCATGGAGGCCGGCTGGCTGTACGCGGGGACCCTGATCGCCGGGGGGATCGTGCTGGTCCGCCGGGTGCGGATGGTCCGCGGCCGGATCGCCGCGCGGAGCCGTACGGCGGGGTGAGCGCCGGACCCCGGCGGCCCTGGCTCCTGATGAAGGGCCCGAGGACCCCGGCGGCCCTGGCTCCTGATGAAGGGCCCGAGGACCCCGGCGGCCCTGACTCCTGACGAAGGGCCCGAGGACCCCGGGGCCCTGACTCCTGACGAAGGGCCCGAAGACCCCCGGGGGGCCTGGCTCCTGAGGAGGGGCCCGACGGGACCCCGGCGGGCCCGTCGTCCGGGCCCGCCCGCGGCCGTACGCCCTACCCGGCCCGCTCCCCCTCCGCCGCCCGCATCGCGGCGCCGACGATGCCCGCGTTGTTCTGCAACTCGGCCGGGACGATCTCCGCGCGGATGCCCTCCAGGTAGGGCAGGAACTTGTGCGCCTTGCGGCTGACGCCGCCGCCGATGATGAACAGCTCGGGCGAGAACAGCATCTCGACATGGGCGAGGTACTTGCGCACCCGGTGGCCCCAGTGCTCCCAGGACAGGTCGTGGTCCTCCTTGACCTTGCTGGAGGCCCGCCGCTCCGCGTCGTGCCCGTCCAGCTCCAGGTGGCCCAGCTCTGTGTTGGGCACCAGGACGCCGTCGGTGAAGACGGCGCTGCCGATGCCGGTGCCGAAGGTGAGCAGGACGACCGTGCCCTTGCGGCCGCGTCCGGCGCCGAAGTGGGCCTCGGCGACACCGGCCGCGTCCGCGTCGTTGACGACGGTCACCGGCAGGCCGCCCAGGCGGTCGCTGAACAGGGCTCGGGCGTCGGTGTCGATCCAGCTCTTGTCGACGTTGGCCGCCGTACGGATCGTGGCGCCACCGGTGACCACACCGGGGAAGGTGAGTCCGACCGGGCCGGTCCAGCCGAAGTGCTCGACCACCTGCTTCACCCCGTCGGCGACACTCTCGGGGGTCGCCGGATGCGGGGTGAGTACCTTGCAGCGCTCCTCCGCCAAGTCGCCCCTGTCTAGATCTACCGGGGCGCCCTTGATCCCGGAACCGCCGATGTCCACACCGAAGATCTGCATGGCACCACGTTACGGCCCCAGGCCGGCCCTCACGCCTCGGAGGTGCCCGAACCGCCCCGGCCCGCCACCAGGGACGCGGCCTCCTCGCGCAGGTCCCGGCGCAGCTCCTTGGGGAGCGAGAAGGTGATGGACTCCTCGGCGGCCTTGACGATCTCCACGTCCGCGTAACCGCGCCGGGAGAGCCACTCCAGGACCTGCTCGACCAGGACCTCGGGGACGGAGGCGCCGGAGGTGACGCCGACCGTGCTCACGCCGTCCAGCCAGGTCTCGTCGATCTCGTCGGCGAAGTCCACCAGGTAGGCGTCGCGGGCGCCGGCCTGCTTGGCGACCTCGACCAGCCGCTTGGAGTTGGAGGAGTTGCGGGAGCCGACGACGATCACCAGGTCGGCCTCGGCGCCCATCTGCTTCACGGCGAGCTGCCGGTTCTGCGTGGCGTAGCAGATGTCGTCGCTGGGCGGGGAGACGAGCTGCGGGAACTTGTCCTTGAGCGCGTCGACGGTCTCCATGGTCTCGTCCACCGAGAGCGTGGTCTGGGAGAGCCAGACGACCTTGGACGGGTCGCGGACCTCGACCTTGGCGACGTCGCCGGGGCCGTCGACGAGCTGGATGTGGTCGGGGGCCTCACCGGAGGTGCCGATGACCTCCTCGTGGCCCTCGTGGCCGATCAGGAGGATGTCGTAGTCCTCCTGGGCGAAGCGGACCGCTTCCTTGTGGACCTTGGTGACCAGGGGGCAGGTCGCGTCGATGGTGGCGAGCCGGCCGCGCTCGGCCTCCTCGTGGACGACGGGGGCCACGCCGTGCGCGGAGAACATCACGATGTTCCCCGGCGGGACCTCCTCGGTGCGCTCGACGAAGATCGCGCCCTTCTTCTCCAGGGTCTGCACGACGTACTTGTTGTGGACGATCTCGTGCCGGACGTAGACCGGGGCCCCGTACTGCTCCAGGGCTTTCTCGACGGCGATCACGGCGCGGTCCACACCCGCGCAGTAGCCACGGGGGACGGCGAGCAGGACACGGCGGCCAGACGAAGCAGTCATGGCACCCATCGTAAGGCCGCGTTCGGCGGGTCAGAGATCGCGTGCGCCGCGGGTTGCCGGGGAGACTGGCGGGATCGGCACGCGTACGGCTGGGAGGCAGGATGTCCGAGACCGGTACGGCGGTCCGCGGGGACGCCGGACGGCAGGAACTGCGGCGCACGCTCGGCTTCCGGGACCTGGTGGTCTACGGACTGCTGTTCATCGCGCCGATGGCGCCGGTCGGCGTCTTCGGCACGCTGGACGCCAAGTCGCACGGCGCGGTGGCGATGGTCTATCTGATCGCGACGGTGGCGATGGCGTTCACGGCGTTCAGTTACGCGCAGATGGTGCGGGTGGTGCCGCAGGCGGGGTCGGTGTTCGCCTACGCCCGCGCGGGGCTCGGCAAGGGCGCCGGTTTCGTCGCGGGCTGGATGGCGATGCTGGACTACGTCCTGATCCCGGCGGTGGCCTATCTGTTCTCCGGCATCGCGATGAACGAGCTGGTCCCCGGGGTGTCGCGCTGGGTGTGGACGGCGCTGGCGGTGGTCGTGACGACCCTGCTGAACCTGTGGGGGGTACGGGCGGCGGCCCGGGTGGGCTTCGCGGTGCTGGCCATGGAGATCGTGGTGCTGCTGGTCTTCGTGGCCTCGGCGATCGTGGTGCTGGCGCGGGACGGGGCCGAGCGGGGCTGGCTGTCGCCGCTGTCCGGGGACGGCTCGCAGGGCGCGTTCGCGCTGTCGGCGGTGGTCGGGGCGGTGTCGGTGGCGGTGCTGTCGTACCTGGGCTTCGACGCGATCGCGGCGTTCGCGGAGGAGGTCACCGGGGGGTCGGCGAAGGTGGCCAGGGCGCTGCTGTTCTGTCTGGCGCTGGCGGGGGTGCTGTTCGTGGCGCAGACGTATCTGGCGGCCCTGCTGGCGCCGATGTCGTCGGCGGAGCTGGCGGCGGCGCCGGAGGGGCAGGGGTCGGCGTTCTACGACGCGGTGGACACGTCCGTGGGGACGTGGCTGCACGACCTGGTGGCGGTGAGCAAGGCGATCGGGGCGGCGTTCGCGGCGCTGGCCGGGCAGGCGGCGGCCGGGCGGCTGCTGTTCGCGATGGCCCGGGAACGGAGGCTCCCGAAGGTGCTGTCCCGCACGTACGGGGGCGTGCCGCGGGTGGCGCTGCTGGTCGCGGCGGTGATCACGCTGGTCGCGGCGGTGTGGGCGGCGCGGCGGGACGACGGGATGGACCATCTGGTGTCGGTGGTCGACATCGGCGCCCTGACGGCGTTCACGCTGCTGCACGCGAGCGTGGTGGGCTGGTTCGCGGTACGCCGCCGGGAGGGGGCGGTGAGCTGGTGGCGGCATCTGCTGGTCCCCGCGATCGGCGCGGCGATCACGGTCGCCGTGATCGTGGAGGCTTCGGCCGCGGCCCAGGTGGTCGGCCTGATCTGGCTGGCGGTGGGGTTGATCGTCCTGGTGGCCCAGCGCAACCGGGTCGAGGGCTAGGGCCTGTCGCCCGGTGACCTCTGCCGCCCATGGGTGCGTGCCGGGCGCACCGGCAGATGCCCGCGGCGCACGCCCCGCGAGCTGCGCCGGGCCGTTGTCGTCCCGCACGCGCGTGCCGGCGCCGGGCGGGACAGGCCGTGGCGGCCCCATGCGTGCGTGCCGGGGCCGGGCGGGCCCCCGGGGCACGCCCACGCGTGCGTGCCGGGTGTCCGGGCGTCCGGGCCGGTCCCCGGGGCGGCCGCCCCCGGCGTCGTTGTCGGTGGTGGCGACTACGCTCGCGGCATGGCGGTGAACACGAGTCCCGAAGCGGCCCTGCCCGTGGGCGAGGTCTCCCGGCTGATCGGGGGCTGGATCGACCGGCTCGGCGCGGTGTGGGTCGAGGGGCAGATCACGCAGCTCTCCCGGCGGCCCGGCGCCGGCGTGGTGTTCCTGACGCTGCGCGATCCGTCGTACGACATCTCCGTGAGCGTCACCTGCTTCCGGCAGGTGTTCGACGCGGTGGCCGACGTGGTCGGCGAGGGCGCCCGCGTCGTCGTGCACGCCAAGCCGGAGTGGTACGCGCCGCGCGGCCAGTTGTCGCTGCGCGCCGCCGAGATCCGCCCGGTCGGGGTCGGTGAGCTGCTCGCCAGGCTGGAGCAGCTCAAGAAGGCCCTCGCCCGGGAGGGCCTGTTCGCGCCGGAGCGCAAGAAGCCGCTGCCGTTCCTGCCGCGCCTGGTCGGCCTGGTGTGCGGGCGCGCCTCGGCGGCCGAGCGGGACGTGCTGGAGAACGCCCGGCACCGGTGGCCCGCCGTCCGCTTCGAGGTGCGCAACGTCGCCGTGCAGGGCGTGCACGCCGTGCCGCAGGTCATCCAGGCCGTGCAGGAGCTGGACGCGATGGACGAGGTGGATGTGATCGTCGTGGCGCGCGGCGGCGGCAGCGTGGAGGACCTGCTGCCGTTCTCCGACGAGCAGGTGGTGCGGACGGTGGCCGAGTGCCGTACGCCCGTGGTGTCCGCGATCGGCCACGAGCCCGACAACCCCCTCCTCGACCACGTGGCCGACCTGCGGGCGTCCACGCCGACCGACGCGGCGAAGAAGGTCGTCCCGGACGTCGGCGAGGAGTACGAGCGGGTGCGGCTGCTGCGGGACCGGGCGCGGCGGTGCGTGGAGGCTTTCGTGGAGCGGGAGGAGCGGGGGCTGGCCCACGCGCTGGCCCGCCCCTCGATAGAGGACCCGCACCGGATGGTCGGGGAGCGGGCCGAGCAGGTGGCCGCGCTGCTCGACCGGAGCCGGCGGACCCTCCGGCACCACCTGGACCGGGCCGACTCGGAGCTGACGCACACGCACGCCCGCGTGGTGGCCCTCTCCCCCGCCGCGACCCTGAAGCGGGGCTACGCGGTGCTCCAGCGGGCCGACGGCCACGCCGTCCGGGACCCCGCCGAGGTCACGCCGGGCGAGGCGCTGCGCGCCCGGGTCGCCGAGGGCGATTTCTCCGTGTCGGTCGACGCATAGGGTGAGGGAATGACCAGCGAGGTGGAGCAGACGGCGGCGCGTGCCGAGGCGCTCGGTTACGAGCAGGCCCGGGACGAGCTGATCGAGGTCGTACGGAAGCTGGAGGCGGGCGGCACGACGCTGGAGGAGTCCCTCGCCCTGTGGGAGCGGGGCGAGGAACTGGCGAAGGTGTGCCGGCAGCGGCTGGACGGCGCCCGTGCCCGCCTGGACGCCGCCCTCGCCGGGCAGGCCGGGGACGACGCGGAGCAGGCCCCGTAGCCGCGCTCACTTCTCGGCGAGCGTGTGGGCGACGAGCGCGTTGGCGTGGCCGTGGCCCAGGCCGTGCTCGGTCTTGAGCCAGGTGACGAGTTCGCCGTGCCGGGTGAGCGGAGCGGAGCGGATCAGGTCCTTCCACTCCGCTGTCGGGCGGCCGTACTTCTTCTCGATGGAGGGGAAGTAGCTGGCGGGGCCCTTCACTGCGCTGCTGGTCATGGTGGTCGGTCCCATCGGGTGCGGGGCGTGCTGTCACCGTTCATGACCGGCGGACCCGCGCGAACTGATCGCCGCGCGCCTGTGATCCGGGTCACTCGACCGTGAGCGCGGTGAAGGCGGGCCAGCGCCCGGTCCGGTCGTCGTCGCGTACGTCGAGGGCGAAGCCGCCCGCGCCCTCCGCCTCGTCGCGCCGGGGCGCCCGCAGCAGCGCGCAGGGCCGGCCGTCGACGGAGACCCGGACCTGCGCGGGGGTGACGGTGACCGCGAGGGCGTGCCCGGCGGCGGGGTCGAGCCGGCAGCTTCGGACCCGCCCCTGCCCGGTGAGCCGGGCCGCGCCGCGGCCGACGGTCAGCTTCACGGGGTGTTCGCTGCCGGCCCGTACGGTGACGCCCGCGCCGGTGCCGGGCCCGCGCAGCCCGTCCACGGCGGCGCGCAGCCGGTAGGAGGTCCAGTCGGCGGTGGCGACCGGCCGGTGCCCGGCCCAGACGTAGCGGTGGCCCGGCGGGTAGGGGCCCTTCCCGGTGAGGGCGCCGACGCCGGTCCCGGCCATGCCGTCGGGGAACTCCCAGTCGCCCGCCCGTTCCAGCGGCCGGCCCGCGTCACCGGGCGCGACCGGCGCCTCGCGGGCGATGCTCCGCAGCAGGGCGGCAGCGGTCGTGCCCCGGGTGACCGCCGTGCGCTGCACCTGTCCGGCCGCGGCGGCGCGCGGGCCGGGGGGCAGCGGGCGGCGCGCGCTGTTGGTGAGGGCGGCGGTGAACCGTTCCCGCAGCACCGCGTCGAGCACCCGGGCGTCCGGGCCGGCCGCCGCCTCCGAGTACGGGTGGGCGAACAGTTCCGGCCGGGGCAGCCCGTGCGCGGTGACCGCGCGGACCGACCGGTCCAGGTCGGCGGCGATCCGGCGCCGGTACTCCCGCGCGGTCTCCCGGCGCCCCTCGGCCGCCAGCCAGACCCGGTTGCCGAACACCGACGCCCGGTGCCCGGAGGCGTCCACGGGGACGCGTTCGTGGCCGTCGTCGGTGTGCGTCTGGAAGTCCCAGCGGCCGGAGCCGGCCATCCGCCCGATCTCCGGCCAGGTCAGGTAGTAGGGGCGGTGGGTGCCGACCCGGCCGGTGATCAGGAAGGCCGCCGCCTTCATCCCGTGCCGCCGCAGGATCGGGTCGGCGTGTACCCACAGGCCGTGGGTGCCGTCGTCGAAGGTGAGGTAGACGCTGCGCGGCGCGGGCGCCCGGCCGGTGCGCAGGTACGTGGTGAACTCCCGCGTCGACAGGGTGCGGTAGCCGGCCTCGCGCAGAGCGCGCAGATGGGTGTCGAGGCGCTCCGGGGAGACGGTGAACCGGCCGTGCCGCTCGTCGCCGACGTCGTGGTAGGCGAGGACGACCGGCGGCGCGGCGGCCGGAGCGGCGGCGCGCGGGACCGGCCCGGCGCCCGCCGCCGGGGCGGGTACCTGGTCGGCGACGGCGTGGTGCAGGGCTTCGTACCGCCAGACGAGCGTGAAGGGCAGCGCGACGACGGCGACGGAGAGCAGCCCCAGGGCCCCGCGCAGCGCCGACCGGCGCCGGGGCCCGGCCCCGGACCGGTCGGCCGTGGCCCCGGTCGCCCGCCGCCCCCTCAGGCGCCGGGCCGCGCGCCACCACCCGGTGAGCCGCGCCGCGGACCGCGCCCTCACAGCGCGTGCCCCCGGGTGACGACGAACAGGTAGAGCAGCGCGATCGCGGCGGCGGTGGCCGTGACGGCGAGCGCGCGGGCCAGCCCGCGCAGCGGCGTTCTCATGCGGCACTCCTCGGTCCCGGCGTTCCGGTACGGCACTCCCCGCTCCCGGCGACGGCACTCCCGCGCCGTTCCCCGCCCGCCGCATCCCGCTTCCCGCCCCCCGCATCCCGCTCCTCCGCTGCGGCGTTCACGTCGTGCTCCTCGACCAGACGTCGCGGCGCAGGGTGAGTACGGCGTACGGCAGCAGCCAGGCCAGTACGCAGCAGGACAGCAAACTCATCAGGGGGCGGCAGCGCCAGGCCCGGTCGGCGGGGTGGTCGAGCCGGTAGGCGAGGCCCCAGACGCAGCCCTTGAGGGCGACCCCGCCCAGGTAGAGCAGGGTGAGCGGCCCGGCCAGGTGCAGCGGGGCCCACACCAGGTGGCGGGCGACCAGGACGGGGGCGGCGAGCACCCACAGGGCGTGGGCGTAGTAGAGCGCGGCGGCGGCCGGGCCCCGGCGCCACATGAAGCGGCCGGTGAAGAACAGGTTCCGCACGAAGCTCTTCTTCCAGCGGATCTGCTGGCGCAGGAAGGAGCCGGGCCGGGACGGCACCCGCGTCCAGACCCGGGCGGCCCGGCTGTAGCCGACCTCCCACCGCAGCTCGGGGTAGTCGTGCTCGCGGACGAAGGGCGAGTCGGCGTGCCGGCGTTTGAGGGCCCGGCCGAGCCATTTCTGGCCCAGGACGTACCCGGTGAGCTGGCGGTCGGTGGCGAAGCGGAAGGGGGCGCCGAGGAAGCGGTCCCCGGCCCAGGCGGGCAGGTAGTTCCAGATCGCCTCGCGGCGGAACGCGGCGAGCGGCCCGGACACGCAGCACACCGACCCGAACGCGGCCTCGGCTGCCTTGGTGATCCGGAACTGGCCCTCGTACCACACGTCCTGGACGCGGGCGAGCAGCCCGGAGTCCGCGTTGAGCGCCCGGCAGTGGCCGCTGACCGCGCCCAGCTCGGGGTGGCGGACCATGGCGTCGACGCAGGCGCCGACGGCGTCCGGGGCGATGACGCAGTCGGAGTCGGTGAACACCAGCACGTCCCCGTCGGCCAGTCGGCAGGCCCGCACCAGGGCGGCCTTCTTGCCGAGGTTGCGCTCCAGGCGGACCAGGGTGATCGGCAGTTCGCCGGCGAGCCGCGCGAGGATCTCGGCGGTGCCGTCGTCGGAGGCGTCGTCGACCACGACGAGCTGTACGTCCGGGTGGTCGGCGGCGGCCATGGAGCGCACGCAGGTCTCGATGTGGGCGCGTTCGTTGCGCACGGCGAGCAGGAAGCTCACCCGGGGCCGGGCGGGCAGCGGCGGGAAGGCGGCGAGGTCGCGCGGGCGCCGGCGCAGCAGCCGTACGGCGGGGTCGTCGTAGCGGCTGTAGGCGAGGTGGAGCAGGCAGATGGTGGCGGTCAGGACGGTCAGGCCGTAGAGCGCGGGCAGGTCGAAGCCGTGCGGGAGGCGGACGGTGCGGCGGGCCAGGAGGAACAGCAGGGGCAGCAGCGCGATGAGGGTGAGCAGGCTCACGACGCCCCGGCGGACGTCGGTGTCCAGGGCGTCCAGCCGTTCGCCCAGGGCGCGGGCCGCCGGCCGGGAGCGGCGGGCGTTCACGAGGTCGGACACACCGTCATATAGAGCCGCTGATCCGGCCCGCGGCCCTTCCGACACGCGGGGCGCGGGGGTCGGGAGGACCTTGCTTCACTCCGGCGGGGGCGTGAAGTGGATCACGCACCCCGCATTTTGTTGAACCTTGAACTTCTTTGCCGTACGGTCGGGGACGTCAACGGATCTCCGCGCACCGCGCGGACCTTCCGACGCACGTTTCGAGAGAGATCACGCATGTCTCTCGTTCTTGACCCCGCCGCCCAGGACCTGCTCTTCCGCGAGGCCCGGACCGCCAACACCTTCACCGACGAGCCGGTGACCGACGAACAGGTGCAGGCGGTCTACGACCTGGTCAAGTACGGCCCGACCGCCTTCAACCAGTCCCCGCTGCGCGTCACGCTGGTCCGCTCCCCCGAGGCCCGCGAGCGCCTGGTGCGGCACATGGCCGAGGGCAACCGGCCCAAGACCGCCGCCGCCCCACTGGTCGCGATCCTCTCCGCGGACAACGAGTTCCACGAGGAACTGCCGCGGCTCTTCCCGCACTTCCCGGCGGCCAAGGACGCCTTCTTCAGCGAGCGCGCGGTCCGCGAGAACGCCGCCGCGATGAACGCCACCCTCCAGGCCGGGTACTTCCTCATCGGCGTGCGCGCCGCGGGGCTGGCCGCCGGGCCGATGACCGGGTTCGACTTCGAGGGCGTCCGCAAGGAGTTCCTCGACGAGGACCACACCCCGCTGATGATCGTCAACATCGGCAGGCCGGGCCCCGACGCCTGGTTCCCGCGCTCCCCGCGCCTGACGTACGAGGACGTCGTCACCACCGTCTGAGCCACGGCGGCACGACGACGCGAAGAGGCCCTCCGGCGGGGGGCCTCTTCGCGTCGTCGAAGGCGGTCAGGCCATCTTGAGCGCCGCCGCCATCTTCTCCAGTCGCGCGAAGGACGCGGTGCCGGAGACGACGGTGGTCGCGCCCTTCACCCCGTCGGTGTCCGTCAGCACCAGGGCGTCGTACCGGCCGCCCTCGTACCGGGTCCAGGTCCGGCCGCCGAGCCGCTCGGTCGCCCCGGTGGCCTTCGCGCCCTGGCTGGCCTCCTCGATGAACGCGGCCGGCTTCCCGGTCGACTGCCGCACCTGCACGTAGTCGCCGTCGGCGGTGTGGAAGCCCAGGTGCCAGGTGTCGGAGTCGGCGCCCTGGTAGCGCACCGAGGTCGGCTTCCAGTCCTCGGTCAGCCCCTCGGGCGCGGCCACCGGGTACGGGGCGGCGCGGCGGGCGGTCAGCAGCTCGACCCGGTAGTCGACCCGCTGGAGCTCCGGCTCCCCGTCGTCGTGCGGAACGAAGGCCCACATGACCAGTCCCGCGACGATGGTGACACCCAGGGAATAGATCATGTTCCGGGCTGTCTTCTGCTTGCCTTGCGTACCTGCCACGCCCTCCATCGTCGCAGGTCCCCGCAGCGCTCATCCGTGGGGTCCCCTGCTCATCCGGCCAGTGTGACGATAGAGTCGGCGGTACACCCTCATCCGGCCGTCGTCGTATCAGAAAGGTGCGCTCCGATGACCGAGCATCATCATCTGCCGTCCGAGCTGGACGTCCCCGCCGAGGCTCCCGACCGCAACCTCGCCATGGAACTGGTCCGCGTGACCGAGGCCGCGGCGATGGCCGCCGGCCGCTGGGTCGGGCGGGGCGACAAGAACGGCGCCGACGGCGCCGCCGTCCGTGCCATGCGGACCCTCGTCCAGACCGTGTCGATGAACGGCGTGGTCGTCATCGGCGAGGGGGAGAAGGACGAGGCCCCGATGCTCTTCAACGGGGAGCGCGTGGGCGACGGGACCGGCGCCGAGGTCGACATCGCGGTCGACCCGATCGACGGGACCACGCTGACCGCCAAGGGCATGACCAACGCGATCGCGGTGCTGGCCGCGGCCGAGCGGGGCTCGATGTTCGACCCGTCGGCCGTCTTCTACATGGACAAGCTGGTCACCGGGCCCGAGGCCGCCGACTTCGTCGACATCAACGCCCCGGTGTCGGTGAACATCCGCCGGGTCGCCAAGGCCAAGCGGGCCACGCCCGAGGACGTCACCGTCGTCATCCTGGACCGCCCCCGGCACCAGGGGCTGATCGAGGAGGTCCGGGGAACCGGCGCCCGCATCAAGCTGATCTCGGACGGCGACGTGGCCGGCTCCATCCTCGCCCTGCGCGAGGGCACCGGCGTCGACCTGCTGCTGGGCATCGGCGGCACCCCCGAGGGCATCATCTCGGCCTGCGCGGTCAAGTGCCTGGGCGGCACCATCCAGGGCAAGCTGTGGCCCAAGGACGACGCCGAGCGGCAGCGGGCGCTGGACGCGGGGCACGACCTGGACCGGGTGCTGACCACGGAGGACCTGGTCACCGGGGAGAACGTGTTCTTCGTGGCGACCGGCATCACCGACGGGGAGCTGCTGCGCGGGGTCCGGTACCGGTCGGAGACGGCCACCACGGACTCGATCGTGATGCGGTCCAAGTCGGGCACGGTCCGGCGGATCGACTCCGAGCACCGGCTGAGCAAGCTGCGGGCGTACAGCGCGATCGACTTCGACCGGGCGAAGTGACTCCGCCGGCCGGGCGGGGCGGCTTCCGGCCCGGAGGGCGCCGCCGCCCGGCGGGTGCGGGTCCGGGGCGGTCGCTCGCGCCCATGCGCCGGAGCCCCGCGTGTCACGGCCCCGCGCCCCTGGCCCGCCGTCCCCGCCGGGCATGAGAAAGGGCACCCCCGGTGCGGAGGGGGTGCCTCTTTCGCTGCTTGCCGCTAACCGGCCGCCGCTATGCGGTCCGTCGCCGCGCGGGCCGTCTTCTTCAGCTCCAGGTCGCGCCGGCGCCGGCGGGCCAGCACCACGCGGCGCTCGGCGGCGGTGAGGCCGCCCCAGACGCCGTAGGGCTCGGGCTGGAGCAAAGCGTGCTCGCGGCACTCGACCATGACCGGACAGCGTGCGCAGACCCGCTTCGCCGCCTCTTCCCGGGAGAGCCGGGCCGCGGTGGGTTCTTTGGAGGGTGCGAAGAACAGGCCGGCCTCGTCACGCCGGCACACCGCCTCGGTGTGCCAGGGGGCGTCTTGGTCCCTGTCTCGCGCCGGTACCCGCTGGGCCGGGACGGCGGCTACCTGCAGGGACGAACGCGGCGGTTGCAGCACGGTCTACTCCTGACGACGGCTTCGCGAGCGAGAGACGATGCAGCAAGCCCTACCCGCTGTACGCGCGCCTATGCACTGCGTCCCGATTCCCCCGATTCACGTTCACATTCGTCAACGGTCACGGGTGCTTGCGCAAACTCCGGTCGACCTTGCGCTGGACCCGGTCGAGGATGTCCGCGACCAGCTTGCCCCGCTTGGGCCGCGCCTCGACGCTGCCCAGGACCGCCCACCCGTCCACATAGACGACGGGCGCCCCGGCGTCGGCCGAGTCGGAGGTGTCCACCTCGAAGGAGCCGAGCACCCCGCCGCCGGTGCCGCGCAGCGTCACGTTCTCCGGGACCCGGACCTCGACGCTGCCGAAGACGGAGACCGCCTTGACGACCACCTGCTCGTACTCGAAGATCGCCTCGCTGAGATCGATCTCGACGCTGCCGAAGACCGCGTAGGCGTGGATACGGCGGCCCGCGCGCCAGCGGCCCTTACGGACGGCGCTGCTGAACACCGCGACCACGTTGTCGTCGGCGCCCGCGGGTATCGCGCCGGCCGGGGGGCGGTGCGGCGCGGTGTACGGCGCCCGGGGCCGGTGGCCGGCGGGCAGGTCACGGACGAACACGTCCAGTTCGCCGACGGTCTTGGCGGCCAGCACGCCCTCCACGCGCTCGGCGTGCTCCTCGGCGGTCAGCCGCCCCTCGGCGAGTGCCTCGCGCAGCATGTCGGCGACGCGGTCGCGGTCGGCGTCCGAGGCGCGCAGCTCGGTGACGGGGGCGGGCGCGTCCTGCTGGGCGTGCTGGTGAAGGTCCACGGCAGCAGCGTACCCAAACGCGATAGATCGCGACCAGAGGGCGTGGGCCACGAACTGAGCCCTACCTCACAAGCTCCCCCTCACCGGCAGGTTCTACGCTGGTGGGCGCTGCCAATGGAGGCCAGCGGCCGTCTGTCGAGTGAGGAATGGGCGAGATGCCTGAGTTCGCGTACACCGATCTGCTCCCCATGGGAGAGGACACCACCCCCTACCGGCTGGTGACCTCCGAGGGTGTCTCCACCTTCGAGGCCGACGGGCGGACCTTCCTCAAGGTGGAGCCGGAGGCGCTGCGCAAGCTGGCCGAGGAGGCCGTCCACGACATCCAGCACTACCTGCGCCCCGCGCACCTGGCGCAGCTCCGGCGGATCATCGACGACCCCGAGGCGTCGGCCAACGACAAGTTCGTGGCGCTGGACCTGCTGAAGAACGCCAACATCGCGGCGGCCGGCGTGCTGCCCATGTGCCAGGACACCGGCACGGCGATCGTCATGGGCAAGCGCGGGCAGAACGTGCTGACGGCGGGCGGCGACGAGGAGGCGCTCAGCCGCGGCATCTACGACGCCTACACCAAGCTCAACCTGCGGTACTCGCAGATGGCCCCGCTCACCATGTGGGAGGAGAAGAACACCGGCTCCAACCTCCCGGCGCAGATCGAGCTGTACGCCACCGACGGCGGCGCGTACAAGTTCCTGTTCATGGCCAAGGGCGGCGGCTCGGCCAACAAGTCGTTCCTGTACCAGGAGACCAAGGCCGTCCTGAACGAGTCCTCCATGATGAAGTTCCTGGAGGAGAAGATCCGTTCGCTGGGCACGGCCGCCTGCCCGCCGTACCACCTGGCGATCGTCGTCGGTGGTACGTCGGCGGAGTACGCGCTGAAGACCGCGAAGTACGCCTCCGCGCACTACCTGGACGAGATTCCGGCCGAGGGCTCGCCGCTCGGGCACGGGTTCCGGGACAAGGAACTGGAGGAGAAGGTCTTCGAGCTGACGCAGAAGATCGGCATCGGCGCGCAGTTCGGCGGCAAGTACTTCTGCCACGACGTGCGCGTGGTGCGGCTGCCCCGGCACGGCGCGTCCTGCCCGGTGGCGATCGCCGTGTCCTGCTCGGCCGACCGGCAGGCCGTCGCGAAGATCACCGCCGAGGGCGTCTTCCTGGAGCGGTTGGAGACGGACCCGGCCCGCTTCCTGCCCGACACCACGGACGAGCACCTGGAGTCGGACGGCGACGTCGTCCGGATCGACCTCAACCAGCCGATGGACGCGATCCTCGCCGAGCTGGCCAAGTACCCGGTGAAGACCCGGCTGTCGCTGACCGGCCCGCTGGTCGTGGCGCGCGACATCGCGCACGCCAAGATCAAGGAGCGGCTCGACGCGGGCGAGGAGATGCCGCAGTACCTGAAGGACCACCCGGTGTACTACGCGGGGCCGGCGAAGACGCCCGAGGGCTACGCGTCGGGTTCCTTCGGGCCGACGACGGCCGGGCGGATGGACTCCTACGTCGAGCAGTTCCAGGCGGCGGGCGGCTCCAAGGTGATGCTCGCCAAGGGCAACCGCAGCAAGCAGGTCACCGACGCGTGCGCCGCGCACGGCGGCTTCTACCTCGGCTCCATCGGCGGCCCGGCCGCCCGGCTCGCCCAGGACTGCATCAAGAAGGTCGAGGTCGTCGAGTACGAGGAACTCGGCATGGAGGCGGTCTGGAAGATCGAGGTCGAGGACTTCCCGGCGTTCATCGTCGTCGACGACAAGGGCAACGACTTCTTCACTTCGCAGGAACCCGCTCAGCCGACCTTCACCACGATCCCGGTGCGCGGCCCCGGGCTGGGCTGATCACCCGGACGGGCCTCGCCCAGGAACAACGGGCCGCCGTCGTTCGCTGTACCCGGTATGAGCGAATACCGCATCGAGCACGACTCCATGGGCGAGGTCAGGGTCCCCGTCGACGCCAAGTGGCGGGCGCAGACGCAGCGGGCCGTCGAGAACTTCCCCGTGTCCGGACAGCGGATCGAGCGCGCGCACATCGAGGCGCTGGCCCGGATCAAGGGGGCCGCGGCGAAGGTCAACGCGCGCCTGGGAGTGCTCGACCAGGACATCGCGCGGGCGATCCAGGAGGCGGCCGGCGAGGTCGCGGAGGGGAAGTGGGACGCGCACTTCCCGGTCGACGTGTTCCAGACCGGGTCGGGGACCTCGTCGAACATGAACGCCAACGAGGTGATCGCCACCCTGGCCACCGAGCGGCTCGGCCGGCCGGTGCACCCCAACGACCATGTGAACGCCTCGCAGTCGTCCAACGACGTCTTCCCCTCCTCGATCCACATCGCCGCCACCGCCGCCGTCAGCCGTGACCTGGTCCCCGCCCTGGACCGCCTCGCCACCGCCCTCGCCCGCAAGTCCGAGGAGTTCGCGGACGTGGTGAAGTCCGGGCGGACGCACCTGATGGACGCCACGCCCGTGACGCTGGGCCAGGAGTTCGGCGGGTACGCGGCCCAGGTGCGGTACGGCATCGAGCGGCTGGACGCCTCGCTGCCCCGGCTCGCCGAGCTGCCGCTGGGCGGCACCGCCGTGGGCACCGGGATCAACACCCCGCCCGGGTTCTCCGCCGCCGTCATCGAGGAGGTGGCCCGCGCGACCGGGCTGCCGCTCACCGAGGCCCGCGACCACTTCGAGGCGCAGGGCGCCCGGGACGGCATCGTGGAGACCAGCGGGCAGTTGCGGACCATCGCGGTCGGCCTGACGAAGATCGCCAACGATCTGCGGTGGATGTCCTCCGGCCCCCGCACCGGCCTCGCGGAGATCGCCCTGCCCGACCTCCAGCCGGGGTCGTCGATCATGCCGGGCAAGGTGAACCCGGTCATTCCGGAGGCGGTGCTGATGGTCGCCGCCCAGGTCGTCGGCAATGACGCGACCGTGGCCACCGCGGGCGCCGCCGGCAACTTCGAGCTGAACGTGATGCTGCCGGTCATCGCCAAGAACGTGCTGGAGTCGATCCGGCTGCTCGCCAACGTCACCGAGCTGCTCGCCGACCGCACCGTCGACGGCATCGTCGCCGACCGCGAGCGGGCCCGGGAGTACGCCGAGTCGTCCCCGTCGGTGGTCACCCCGCTCAACAAGTACATCGGGTACGAGGAGGCCGCCAAGGTCGCCAAGAAGTCCCTCGCCGAGCGGAAGACGATCCGCGAGGTGGTCCTGGAGAGCGGGTACGTCGAGCGCGGCGATCTGACGGAGCGGCAGCTCGACGAGGCCCTGGACGTGCTGCGGATGACCCGTCCTTGACGGGTGCCGCAGCGGCGGGTGCCGGGGACACCTAATATCTGTCCATGGCAGACGGCGAAGCGGTGAGCGCGGTGGAACGAGCGGGCCCCCCGGCCAACTTCTGGGCGCCCGGCAGCCACATCCTGTGGCGGTACCGGGAGAACGGCGGTGCGCGCATACACATCGCGCGGCCGGTCACCGTCGTCCGCGACGACGCCGACCTGCTCGCGGTGTGGCTGGCGCCCGGCACCGAGTGCGTGCTGCCGGTGCTCGCCGACGGCACGCCCGTCCACCAGGAGCCGCTGGAGTCGCGGTACACCAAGCCGCGTACCGTGCGGCGCGGCCACTGGTTCGGCACCGGGGTGCTGAAGCTGGCCCGGCCGGGCGAGCCGTGGTCGGTGTGGCTGTTCTGGGAGCCGGGCTGGCGGTTCAAGAACTGGTACGTCAACCTGGAGGAACCGCTGGCCCGCTGGGCGGGCGGCGTCGACTCCGAGGACCACTTCCTGGACCTGTCCGTGCTGCCCGACCGGAGCTGGCAGTGGCGGGACGAGGACGAGTTCGCGCAGGCCCAGCGGGACGGGCTGATGAGCCCGGCGCTGGCCGGGCGGGTGCGGCGGGCCGGGCGGGCCGCGGTGGAGGCGGTCCGCGCCTGGGGACCGCCGTTCTCCGAGGGCTGGCAGAACTGGCGCCCGGACCCGTCCTGGCCGGTACCGTCACTCCCGACGGACTGGGATCGCACGCCCGCGCGGGTGTCGTCGTGAGACTCTTGCTGTGCCCCCGGGCGAGAAACGTAGGATCGTCCTCCGCAAGGGCGCGCGGCGGCAACGGGCGGAGCACGCGCTGAGCTTGACCGATCGTCACCGAGGGGCGGCTGGACGTGAGCGAGGGGTACGAGGGCAAAGCCGTTACGGGCCGCGACCGGCCCGCCGGCGGCACAGGCACAGCCTCTGACCACGCGGAGATTCCGTTCCCGGGGCACCTGTTCCGGGTATCGGGACTTCTGCGGGACGAACTGCACGCGCGGCGCGCAGTCGCGGACGGATGGATTCGACACGCGTGACGGAGCACCCGACCTCCTTCGAACGCCCCCAGCCGGGCGTCGACCCCGCGGACCCCCGCGGGGCGCCCTTGCCTACCCCGACCGGTGCCGCCTTACCGGCGCAGGGCCGTGCCGGGGAGACCCCGACGCCGCCCGCCGCCGCGGGCCAGGACCCGGCCGGCGTCTCCGAGCACGCCCAGTTGGGCGCCGGACACGCCGCCGAGCCCGGCACGCACCGGCCCCGGCCCGCGCCCGGTCCGGCGGCGGCCGGCGCCGCCGAGCAGCCGGTGGTGCCGGAGCGCCGCAGCGGACAGGGCCTGCCGCCCGGCCGGCCCACGCCGATGCGGCGGGACGGGGACCGGCTGCGGTTCGTCGGGGCGGCGACCCGGCGGATCGCCCGGGGCATGGACCTCGACGAGATCGTGATGGGGCTGTGCCGGGCCACCGTGCCCACGTTCGCGGACGCCATCCTGGTCTATCTGCGCGAGCCGCTGCCGGTCGGCGACGAGCGGCCGACCGGTCCGCTGGTGCTGCGGCTGCGGCGGACCGACCGGATACCGGCGGAGCGGGACACCGAGGGCGGGTTCATGCCGGCCGTGCAGCCCGAGCCGACCGAGCTGGACTCGGTCGGTGCCGAGCTGTGCGAGGTGCGGCCGGGCAGCGCGCTGGCCGAGGTGCTGCGCGGGGTGCGGCCGGTGTTCACGGACACCCCGGCCGCCCGCGCCGCGCTGCCCGAGCTGCTCGGCGACAGCGCCGACTTCGCCCTGCCCGACGGGCAGCGGTCGATCCTGGCCCCGCTGCGGGGGCGGCGCCGGGTGATCGGGGCCGCGCTGTTCCTGCGCCGCCCCGAGCGGATCGCCTTCGAGGCCGACGATCTGCTGGTGGCGGCCCAGTTGGCCACGCACAGCGCGCTCGGCATCGACAAGGCGGTGCTGTACGGCCGCGAGGCGTACATCGCCGACGAGTTGCAGCGCACGATGCTCCCGGAGAACCTGCCGCGGTGCACCGGCGTCCGGCTGGCCTCGCGCTATCTCCCGGCCGCCGAGACGGCCCGGGTCGGCGGCGACTGGTACGACGCGATCCCGCTGCCCGGCAGCCGGGTCGCCCTGGTCGTCGGCGACGTGATGGGGCACTCCATGACCTCGGCGGCGATCATGGGCCAGCTCCGGACCACCGCGCAGACCCTGGCCGGCCTGGACCTGCCGCCCCAGGAGGTGCTGCACCACCTCGACGAGCAGGCGCAGCGGCTGGGCACCGACCGCATGGCGACCTGCCTGTACGCGGTGTACGACCCGGTCTCGCACCGCATCACCATCGCCAACGCCGGCCATCCGCCGCCCGTCCTGCTGCACCTGGGCGGCCGGGCGGAGGTCCTGCGGGTGCCGCCGGGCGCCCCGATCGGGGTGGGCGGCGTGGACTTCGAGGCGGTGGAGCTGGACGCCCCGGCGGGCGCGACCCTGCTGCTCTACACCGACGGCCTGGTCGAGTCCCGGCTGCGGGACGTGTGGACCGGCATAGAGCAGTTGCGGGAGAAGCTCGCCGCGACCGCCCAGCTCACCGGGCCCGACCATCCGCCGCCGCTGGAGGCCCTCTGCGACGAGGTGCTGGACATGCTCGGGCCGGGCGACCGGGACGACGACATCGCGCTGCTGGCCGCCCGCTTCGACGGGATCGCGCCCAGTGACGTGGCGTACTGGTTCCTGGACCCGGAGGACGCCGCTCCCGGCAAGGCCCGGCGGCTGGCCCGGCACGCGCTGGCCCGCTGGGGCCTGGAGGAGCTGACCGACTCCGTCGAGCTGCTGGTCAGCGAGGTCGTCACCAACGCGGTGCGGTACGCGTCCCGTCCGGTGACGCTGCGGCTGCTGCGTACCGACGTCCTGCGCTGCGAGGTCGGCGACGACGTCCCGCAGTTGCCGCGCCTGCGGCAGGCCCGCGCCACCGACGAGGGCGGGCGCGGGCTGTATCTGGTGAACCGGCTGGCCCGGCGCTGGGGCGCGACCCGGCTGAGCACCGGCAAGGTGGTCTGGTTCGAGCTGCACCACGGCTGAGCGGAACGCACGCGGGCGCCCGGTCCGCCGACCGGGCGCCCGTTCGTGTACCGGCGGACCGGTTACCGGTCTTCCCGGTCGTCCCGGTCCGGGAAGAGCGGGTCGTCGTCGGTCTCCTCGCCGGTCGGGGGAGGTGACGTCGACTCCTCGCCGGTGGGCGGGGCGGAGGTGGTCTCCTCGTCCGTCGGCGGGGCGGAGGTGGTCTCCTCCTTCGTCGGCGGGGCCGAGGTGGTCTCCTCCTCCTTCGTGGGCGGGGCGGAGGTGGTCTCCTCCTTCGTCGGCGGGGCGGAGGACTCCTGGGTCGGCGGGGCCGAGGTGGCGGGCCGGACCGCCGCGCCCTGGGTGGTCTCCAGGTCGAACCTGGTGACCTCGTCCATCACGCCGAAGGTGTACGCCGCCCAGATCGACGCCGGGAACCCGCCGCCGTTGACGCGGTCCTCGCCGCCCGCGCCGTACATCGGGACCTGGCCGTGGTTCTTGGCGTCCTCGCCGAACAGGCCGACGGAGGTGACCAGGCCGGGGGTGTAGCCGGTGAACCAGGCCGACTTGTTGTTGTCGGAGGTACCGGTCTTGCCCGCCACCGGCTGGCCGTCGCGCAGCGGGTTCTCCCGCACCGACGTCCGCGCCGTACCGTCGTCGACCACGCCGGTCAGCACCGAGGTCACCGTGTCGGCGGTCTCGCGGCTGATCACCTGCTCGCCGACCGGGTCGGGGAAGTCGACCGCGCGGGAGTTGTGCTCGACGGACTTCACGACGGCCGGGGTGACCTTCTTGCCGTGGTTGTCCAGGGTGGCGTAGACGCCGGCCATCTCCAGGGGGCTGGCGCCCATGCTGCCCAGGGTCTGGGCGGGCACGGCCTCCATGCCGTCGGTGTCCATGCCGAGCTTGCCGGCGACGTCGACCACCTCGTCCATGCCGACGTCGACGCCCATCTGCGCGAAGACGGAGTTCACCGACTTGTTCATGGCGGTCTGGACGGAGACCTCGCCGTAGTTGGCGTCGTCCTCGTTCTCCGGGGCGAAGCCGACCTTGACGCCGTGGTCCACGACCGGCCGCTTGCTGGTGCCGTCGTACATGGTGTCCGCGGTGATGGGTTGGCCGTCCTGGGTCTGGGCGGCCCGGTCCAGGGCGGCGGCGAGGATCACCGGCTTGAAGGTGGAGGCGGGCTGGTAGTCCTCGCGGGTGGCGTTGTTGACGTAGTGCTTGAAGTAGTCGACGCCGCCGTACATCGCCACGACCGCGCCGGTCTTGGGGTCGACGGAGACCGCGCCGGCCTGGACGTCGGCGTCGACGTCCCGCTTGCCGGGGTCGAGCTTGCCGGTGAGCTGCGCCTTGACGGACTTCTCCAGCTCGGTCTGCTTCTTCTTGTCGATGTTCAGGGTGACGGTCCAGCCGCCGGCGTCGACCATGGCCTCGGCCTGCTTGAGGTCCTCGGCGGTGCCGTCGGCGACCAGTTGCCGCTGGAGCTGGGCGTTGGCGGCGTTCACCAGGTAGCCGGTCTGCCCCTTCATGCCGGGGGCGGCCTTGGGCTCCTTCGGGACCGGGAACTTCATGGCCCGCCGCTCGGACTCGCTGAGCCAGTCCATGTCGACCATGTTGTCCAGGACGTAGTCCCACCGCTCCCGGACCAGCTTCTTGCCGGTCTCGGTGGCGATCGCCCAGTCGTACTGGTTCGGCGCCTGGAGGAGCGCGGCCAGGTAGGCGCCCTGCTCGACGGTGAGGTCCTCGGCGTCGACGTGGTAGTACGCCTGGGCGGCGGCCTGGATGCCGTAGGCGCCGCGGCCGTAGTAGCTGGTGTTGATGTACCCGGCGAGGATGTAGTCCTTGGACTTCTCGCGGTCCAGCTTCAGCGAGATGACCAGTTCCTTCAGCTTGCGCGTGACGGTCTGGTCCTGGGTCAGGTAGTAGTTCTTGACGTACTGCTGGGTGATGGTCGAGCCGCCCTGCGCGCCCTTGCCGGCGACGGTGTTGAGCAGGCCGCGGGCGGTGCCCCTGAAGTCGACGCCGGCGTCCTTGTAGAAGGTCTTGTTCTCGGCGGCGACGAAGGTGTGCTGGACTTCCTTGGGGATCTTGCCGAGGTCGACTATCTCGCGGTTGCGGTCACCGTCGCGGGCCATGATCGAGCCGTCGCGGTACTTGTAGATGTTGCTCTGCAGCCGGGCGTCGGCGTTGCCCGCGGGGATGTCGATCACCATGTAGAGCACGATGAAGGCGCCCATGCCCAGCAGGCAGAGCCCGAAGAAGGTGCCGAGGATCTTCTTCCAGGTGAACAGCCGGCGTATCCGGCCCGGCCCGTCCGCGGTCGACGAACGGCGGCTTCTGGGCGCGGCGCGGTGTCCACCGCGCTGCCGCGCTCTTCTCTCTTCCGCTCGTCCCATGGGTCCGAATCGCTCCGCTTCGCTCATGTGTGCTCACGCGTCACACAGGTTTCGTCGGCAGGTCAGCTCAGAAAGCTAACACCGTCACATGTGGCAAAGACCTGCCGATCCGGCCTTTTACGGACGTGAGAATCAGCACCCACCCCATAGAACCGACGCTCGGCGGGGGGTCAGGGTTGTCGTGGCGGGGTAAAGTGATATCACTTAGTCATCGCAGTGACAGCAGAACACCGACGAGACACGGGGGATCACTCATGACCGCGCACGACCACCAGGTCGACGCCGACCTGCCCGACATGCCCGCTCCGCGCGTGCGGGAGTTCCCGGCGCACAGCATCGGCGGCGGGCTGGCCCTGCTGCTGGGGCTGGCCGGGCTGCTGGCGGGCGCCGGCCTGATCGCGGCCGCCACGGCGGCCGGCGGCACCGGCGCCAAGGCCGCCCTGATCACCACCGGCATCCTGGTCGCGATCGCCGCGTTCCTGGCCATGTGCGGGCTGAACATGGTGGCGCCGGGCGAGGCCCGGGTCGTCCAGCTCTTCGGCCGCTACCCGGGCACGATCCGCCAGGACGGCCTGCGCTGGGTGAACCCGTTCACCTCGCGCACCAAGATCTCCACCCGGGTGCGCAACCACGAGACCGCGGTCCTCAAGGTGAACGACGCCTACGGCAACCCGATCGAGCTGGCCGCGGTCGTGGTGTGGCGGGTCGAGGACACCGCGCAGGCCACCTTCGAGGTCGACGACTACATCGAGTTCGTCTCCACGCAGACCGAGGCGGCCGTGCGGCACATCGCCATCGAGTACCCCTACGACGCCCACGAGGAGGGCGGCCTCTCGCTGCGCGGCAACGCCGAGGAGATCACCGAGAAGCTCGCCGTCGAACTGCACGCACGCGTGGAGGCGGCCGGCGTGCAGATCATCGAGTCCCGGTTCACGCACCTCGCCTACGCCCCCGAGATCGCCTCGGCGATGCTCCAGCGGCAGCAGGCCGGCGCGGTCGTCGCCGCGCGGCGGCAGATCGTGGACGGCGCGGTCGGGATGGTCGAGATGGCGCTCGCCCGGATCGCCCAGGAGGACATCGTGGAGCTGGACGACGAGCGCAAGGCGGCGATGGTGTCCAACCTGATGGTCGTGCTCTGCGGCGACCGTTCCGCCCAGCCCGTGCTCAACACCGGGACCCTCTACCAGTGACCGGGCCGTCCGGGGAGCCGGCCCCGCGGCGCCGGCCGCAGCAGCGCAAGCAGGTGCTGCTGCGGCTGGACCCGCTGGTGTACGAGGCACTGGCCCGCTGGGCGGGCGACGAGCTGCGGTCGGCCAACGCGCAGATCGAGTTCCTGCTGCGCCGGGCCCTCGCGGAGGCGGGCCGCCTGCCCGGCGGCACCGGCCCGCTCCCCCGCCGGGGCCGGCCGCCCGCGTCCCCCGGCCCCGACCCCGAGGACCCCGTAGCGGAACCGTGACAAACGGCCCCGACCTGCGGGGTCGTACCCGTCCCCGGGCACTGTGCACTCGGCGTATACACACCGCGTATACACCGTGTGTAGAGTGCTCGGCATGTCCATCGGTCACACGCTGCTCGGCCTCCTGGAGGCCGGGCCCCGCCACGGTTACGACCTCAAGCGGGCCTTCGACGAGAAATTCGGTCACGACCGGCCGCTGCATTACGGCCAGGTCTACTCGACCATGTCCCGGCTGCTGAAGAACGGCCTCGTCGAGGTCGACGGCATCGAGGCCGGCGACGGCCCCGAACGCAAGCGGTACGCCATCACCGAGGCCGGCGTCACCGACGTCGAACGCTGGCTCGCCACCCCGGAGAAGCCCGAGCCCTACCTCCAGTCGACGCTCTACACCAAGGTCGTCCTCGCCCTGCTCACCCAGCGGGACGCCGCCGACATCCTGGACAACCAGCGCGCCGAGCACCTGCGCGGCATGCGCGTCCTCACCGACCGCAAGCGCAAGGGCGACCTCGCCGACCAGCTCATCTGCGACCACGCCCTGTTCCACATGGAGGCCGACCTGCGCTGGTTGGAACTGACCGCGGCCCGGCTCGACAAGCTCCGTCAGGCGGTGGCCCGATGACCCCGCCCCCCGGTTCGCTGCTGTCGGCCGAGAACCTCCGCAAGGTCTACGGCCCGACCGTCGCCCTCGACGGCGCCGAGTTCTCCATCCACCCCGGCGAGGTCGTCGCCGTCATGGGCCCCTCCGGCTCGGGCAAGTCCACGCTGCTGCACTGCCTCGCCGGGATCGTGCCGCCCGACTCCGGGACGATCATGTACCGCGACCGGGAGCTGTCCGCGATGAGCGACGCCGAACGCAGCGCGCTGCGGCGCGGCGACTTCGGGTTCGTTTTCCAGTTCGGGCAGCTCGTGCCGGAGCTGACCTGCGTGGAGAACGTCGCCCTGCCGCTGCGGCTGAACGGCACGCCCCGCAGGACGGCCGAACAGGCGGCGCTGAAGTGGATGGAACGGCTGGAGGTCGACGACCTGGCGAAGAAGCGCCCCGGTGAGGTCTCCGGCGGGCAGGGCCAGCGCGTCGCGGTGGCGCGGGCGCTGGTCACCGAGCCCCGGGTGCTCTTCGCGGACGAGCCGACCGGCGCGCTGGACTCGCTCAACGGCGAGCGCGTGATGGAACTGCTCACCGACGCCGCCCGGTCCACCAACGCCGCCGTCGTGCTGGTCACCCACGAGGCGCGGGTGGCCGCCTACTCCGACCGCGAGATCGTCGTCCGGGACGGCCGGTCACGGGACATGGAGCGGGCGGTATGAAGGCCCGGCAGTGGTACCGGGACCTGGCGATGGGCGTCCGCTTCACCGTCACCGGCGGGCGCGAGGGCTGGACCCGGGCCCTGCTGACGGGCGTCGGCGTCGGGCTCGGGGTGGCGCTGCTGCTGCTGACGACGGCGATCCCGAGCGCGCTCGACGCCCGGCACGAGCGGGAGGCCGCCCGCACCGACATCACGTTCTCCACGTCCGCCCCCATCCCCCGGGGCGAGGACACGCTGATCGTCGCCAATGTGGGGACCGAATTCGGCGACACGGCCGTCCGGGGCCGCGAACTGGAGCCGGAGGGGCCCCGGGCGCCGCTCCCGCCGGGCGTGGCCGAGTTCCCGGCGCCGGGCGAGATGGTCGTCTCGCCCGCGCTGAAGGAGTTGCTGGCCTCGGACGCCGGGAAGCTGCTGCGCGAGCGGCTGCCGGACCGGATCACCGGCACCATCGGGGAGAGCGGCCTGGTCGGCTCCGCCGAACTCGCCTTCGTCCGGGGCGGCGACGGGCTCGCCGCGTACCTGGGCGACGAGCGGGTGCAGCGCATCGACCGCTTCGGCGAGACCGACTCCGCCGCCGAGCCCCTGGACCCGGTGCTGCTCCTGCTGGTCCTGGTGGTCTTCGTGGTGCTGCTGATGCCGGTCGCCGTGTTCATCGCCGCGGCCGTGCGGTTCGGCGGCGAGCGGCGCGACCGCCGGCTGGCGGCGCTGCGGCTGGTCGGCTCCGACAGCCTGATGACCCGGCGGATCGCGGCCGGCGAGGCGCTGGCGGGGGCGGTGCTGGGGCTGGTCTTCGGCGCCGCGTTCTTCCTGGTCGGGCGGCAGCTCGTGGGCGGCGCCGAGGTCTACGGGATCAGCGTCTTCCCCAGCTATCTCGACCCCTCCCCCGTGCTGGCGCTGCTGGTGGCGGTGGCGGTGCCCGCGGCGGCGGTGCTGGTCACGCTGTTCACGCTGCGCGGGGTGGTCATCGAGCCGCTCGGCGTGGTCCGTACGGCCAGGCCCGCGCGGCGCAGGCTGTGGTGGCGGCTGCTGCTGCCGCTGGCCGGCCTGGCGATGCTCACCCCGATGATCGGACAGGGCCGGGACAACGGCGACTTCAACCAGTACCTGGTCACCGGCGGTGTCGTCCTGCTGCTGATCGGCGTGACCGCGCTGCTGCCCTGGCTGGTGGAGCGGGTCGTCGCCCGGCTCGGCGCGGGCGGGGTCGCCTGGCAACTGGCGGTACGCCGACTGCAGTTGAGCAGCGGCACCGCGGCCCGGATGGTCAACGGCATCGCGGTGGCGGTCGCCGGGGCGATCGCGCTGCAGATGCTGTTCGCCGGCGTCGAGAGCGACTACACCGAGTCCACCGGCCAGGACACCACCCGCGCGCAGATGCAGGTGTCGGTGCCGCGGGAGGTGTCGGTCGCCGGGGCCGCCGCGAAGCTCGCGGCGACGAAGGGCGTGCGGGGCGTGGCCGCGTACGCCGAGGGCTATCTCGGCGACCGCCGCTCGGACCCGGCGTCCACCGCCCAACTGTCCGTCGGCGACTGCGCGGCGCTGCGCGAGATCGCCCGGCTTCCCTCCTGCCGGGACGGCGACGCCTTCGCCGTCCGCGACGCCGAGTACGACACCGGCACCCGCGATCTGGCGGTGCCGGGGCGGACGCTGTACCTCGACCCGTCGTGGGAGGGCGTCCCCAAAAGCAAGGAGATCCCCTGGAAGGTGCCGGCCGGCCTGAAGACGGCCGGCGCGCGCACCGGCCTGGTGGGCGTGGAGCAGGGCGGCTTCCTGATCACCCCGAAGGCCATGGCGGCCGGCACCGCGCCGGCCCTGACGGGGCAGGTCTACCTCCGCCTCGACCGGGGGCAGCCGGACGTGATGGAGCGGGTGCGCAACACCGCGGCGGCCGTCCACCCGCTGGCCACGGCGATGACCTGGTCGGACACCGAGCGCAGCGACCGGTTCACCGCGATCCGCACCGGCCTGTTCGTCGGCGCCGCCTGCGTGCTGGCGCTGATCGGGGCGAGTCTGCTGGTGTCGCAACTGGAGCAGTTGCGCGAGCGCAAGAAGCTGCTGTCGGCGCTGGTCGCCTTCGGCACCCGCCGCCGCACCCTGGGCCTGTCGGTCCTGTGGCAGACGGCGATCCCGATCGCCCTGGGCCTGCTGCTGTCCTCGGCGGTGGGCCTCACCCTGGGCGCGGTGCTGCTGCGGATGACGGCGACCACCGTACGGATCGACTGGCCGAGCGTGCTGTCGATGACCGGGGTGGCCGCGGCGGTCGTCCTCGCGGTCACCCTGCTCAGCCTGCCGCCGCTATTCCGGCTGATGCGGCCGGACGGCCTGCGCACCGAGTGACGCCTCCCCCGCCGCGCGCCCGTCCCCCACTATGCGCACCGGCAGTTCCCGCAGCGCCTCGCGCAGGGACGCCGCCAGTTCCTCGTACTCCGCCGAGCGGGCCGCCCCCGTGCGCATGGCGAGGGCGATGCGGCGGGCGGGGGCGGGGTCGGCGAAGTACCCGGTGAGCAGGCGGGAGGAGCGGGAGGTCTCCACCCGGACCGCGGTGCGCGGCAGCAGGGTGACGCCGAGCCCGCCCGCCACCAGTTGCACCAGCGTGGACAGGCCGGCCGCCGTCGTGGTGGCCGGCACGTCCGCGCGTCCGGCCTCCCGGCAGATCTCCAGCGCCTGGTCGCGCAGGCAGTGCCCCTCGTCGAGGAGGAGCAGGTGCAGCGAGCGCAGGGCGGCGCGCGGGATGCCCTCCCGGCCGCCGAGCCGGTGGTCGAGCGGGGTGACCAGCACGAACTCCTCGTCGAACAGCGGTAGTTCGGTGACTCCCGGCATGCCGAGCGGCACGGCGAGCAGCAGCAGGTCCAGCCGGCCCGAGGTGAGCCCGTCCAGCAGGCTGGCGGTCTGCTCCTCGTGGACCTGGAGGTCGAGGTCGGGGTAGCGCTCGTGCACCAGCCGCAGCACGGTCGGCAGCACGTACGGCGCCACGGTCGGGATGACCCCGAGGCGCAGCGCGCCGGTGAACGGCGCCCGCAGTGCCGCCGCCTCCTCCAGCAGCGCCCCGACCTCCGCGAGCACCGCCTTGGCCCGCGCCGCGAGCCGTTCGCCGGCCGGTGAGAGCAGTACCTTGCGGGTCGTACGCTCGACGAGGGTGACCCCGAGGGTCTCCTCCAGCGCGGAGACCGCCCCGGACAGCGCGGGCTGGCTCATGCCGATCGCCGCGGCGGCGTCCCGGAAGTGCAGGTGCTCGGCGACCGCCGCGAAGGCGCGCAACTGGGCGAGGCTGGGCTGCCTCGGCTTACCGACCGTACTGATAACTACCTCCGATCAACACGACCGAGTGTAGCTATTTCCGTAATCAATGCACCGTGTGCCACCATCAACTCCGTCCAACCCATGGGAAACGTCCGGGCGAAACGGACGTTTCTTCGCTGCAAGGAGAGCGTGTGCTCACTGTCGGTGACAAGTTCCCCGAGTTCGAACTGACCGCCTGTGTCTCGCTGGAGAAGGGCAAGGAGTTCGAGACGATCGACCACAAGACCTACGAGGGCAAGTGGAAGGTCGTCTTCGCCTGGCCCAAGGACTTCACCTTCGTGTGCCCGACCGAGATCGCGGCCTTCGGCAAGCTGAACGACGAGTTCGCCGACCGCGACGCCCAGATCCTCGGCTTCTCCGGCGACTCCGAGTTCGTCCACCACGCCTGGCGCAAGGACCACCCGGACCTGACCGACCTGCCGTTCCCGATGATGGCCGACTCCAAGCACGAGCTGATGCGCGCGCTCGGCATCGAGGGCGAGGACGGCTTCGCGCAGCGCGCGGTCTTCATCGTGGACCAGAACAACGAGATCCAGTTCACCATGGTGACCGCCGGCTCCGTCGGCCGTAACCCCAAGGAGGTCCTGCGGGTCCTCGACGCCCTCCAGACGGACGAGCTGTGCCCGTGCAACTGGAGCAAGGGCGACGAGACGCTCGACCCGGTCGCGCTGCTGTCGGGGGAGTGAACTGACATGTCGCTCGACTCCCTGAAGTCCGCCATACCGGACTACGCCAAGGACCTGAAGCTCAACCTGGGTTCGGTCATCGGCAACTCCGACCTCCCGGCGCAGCAGCTCTGGGGCACCGTGCTGGCGACCGCCATCGCCTCGCGCTCCCCCATCGTGCTGCGCGAGCTGGAGCCGGAGGCGAAGGCCAACCTGACGCCGGAGGCGTACACGGCCGCCAAGTCGGCCGCCGCCATCATGGCGATGAACAACGTGTTCTACCGCACCCGGCACCTGCTGTCGGACCACGAGTACGGCACCCTGCGGGCCGGGCTGCGGATGAACGTCATCGGCAACCCCGGCGTCGACAAGGTCGACTTCGAGCTGTGGTCCTTCGCGGTCTCCGCCATCAACGGCTGCGGGATGTGCCTGGACTCCCACGAGCAGGTGCTGCGCAAGGCGGGCCTGGACCGGGACACCGTCCAGGAGGCGTTCAAGATCGCGGCCGTGGTCCAGGCCGTGGGCGCCACGCTGGACGCCGAGGCGGTCCTCGCCGGCTGACCGGCGGCCACCGCACGCGGACGGGCCCCGCTCACCTTCCGGTGGGCGGGGCCCTTCGTCATGCCGTCACGCCGTCACGCCGTCATGAGGGCGGCGCCGTCGCGCCGTCACGCGGAGGCCGGGTCGGGGCGCGGGTCCGGGGGCGGGGTTCCCGGCTCCGGAGTGTGCGGGCCCCCGTCGCCCGGGTCCGGGGTGTGCGGCGGCTCGTCGGCCGGGGGACCGGGAGGCTCGGGGTCCGTTCCGGGGGCGGCGTCCGTGGCGGTGGCGCCGCGCGGCCGGGGCGCCTGCCGCAGCGCGGACTCCCGGGAGTACGCCCGCAGATAGCCGACCACCGTGTTGGTCACCGCCACCAGCGGTACGGCGACCACCGCGCCGCCGATGCCGGCCACCAGGCTGCCGGCCGAGACCGCCAGCACCACGGCGAGCGGATGCACCCGCACCGCGCGCCCGAGGATGAACGGCTGGAGGATGTGCCCCTCGATCTGCTGCACCGCCAGCACCACCACGAGGGTCATCACGGCGGTGAACACGCCCTGCGTCACCAGCGCGACCACGACCGCGAGCGCGCCCGACACGACCGCGCCGACCAGCGGCACGAACGCGAACAGGAAGATGAACACGGCCAGCGGCACGGCCATCGGCACGTCCAGGAAGTAGATGCCCAGGCCGATGAAGATGGCGTCGATCAGCGCCACGATCACCGTCCCGCGCACATACGCCGTCAGCGTCCGCCAGGCGCGCGGGCCGGCGCCGGCCACCCCGGGCCGGGCGGCGGCGGGGACCAGCTTCAGCGTCCACTCCCAGATGCGCCGGCCGTCGTAGAGCAGGAACAGCGTGGAGAAGACGGCCAGCAGGATGCCGGTGAGCGCCTCGACGACGACCGTCACGCCCTCCAGGCCGGCCGAGGTGATCTGGTCGGTGTTGGCGCCGACCGCCTCCCGCAGGTTCGCGGCGATCTCGTTGATCTGCTTGTCGGTGACGTGGAAGGGGCTGTCGAGCAGCCACCGGCGCAACTCGTCGATGCCGTCCTGGACCTGGTCGGAGAGGTTGTCGATGTTCTCCATGACCTGCCAGGTCACGAACCAGCCGATCAGGCCCATCACCACGAACCCGAGGAACGCGGTGAGCGCGGTGGCCGGTCCGCGCGGCACCCCGCGCCGCCGCAGCCACGCGACCGACGGCTGGAGCAGCGCGGTCATCAGCAGCGCGGCCACGAAGGCCAGTACCACCAGTTGGACGGCGCTGATCACCCGCATCAGCACCCACAGGGTGCCGGCGAGCACCAGCAGCCGCCAGCCCGCCTCGGCGGCGACCCGTACCCCCCAGGGCACGGCCTGTGCCGGGTCGGGCCGGATCGGGATGACGGTGGGATGCTCCAGGGACCGCGGTACCGGATCGGCGGGCGGTGGTCCGCTCTCCGCCTCGGCCTCGGCTTCCTCCCGTTCCACCTCGGCCCGGCGCTGGTCCAGCGTCCGGCTCACGCGGGTCAGCCCGGCACCCAGCCGGCCGATCCACCCTGGCACTCGCGACATGATCCGTCCTCTTCCCCCGTCTTCCCTCACCACTCCCCCCAGGAGTCGTCCGGTCCGACCGTACAGCGATCAGCCCCCCACCGTAGGACGGTGAGGGGCTGTGCGGGGTTGAGCGGCGACGAGGGTCGCGGTCGGCTCAGTACCAGTGGTTGCCCTGCCAGAAGGTCCAGGCATCACAGGGGCTGCCGTAGCGCTCGTTCATGTAGTTCAGGCCCCACTTGATCTGGGTGGCCGGGTTGGTCTGCCAGTCGGCGCCGGCGGAGGCGTACTTGCCCGCCGGCAGTGCCTGGAAGAGGCCGTAGGCGCCGGAGGAGGCGTTGACCGCCTTGTAGTTCCAGCTCGACTCGTGGTCCACGATGTTGCTGAAGCACTGGAACTGGCCGCTGGGCACCATCTGCCGTGCCATCGCCTGGATCTGCGACACGCTGTAGGAGCTCTGCACGGAGAAGGAGGTGGCGTCGCGGGTGGCGCTGCGGCTGGCCGCCTTCTTCGCCTCCGCGCGCTCCCTGGCGTCCTCGGCGGCCTTCTGCGCCGCCGCGTCGGCCTGCTTCTTCTTCGCGATGGCGGTCTTGGCGGCGGCCTTGCGGGCGGCCTCCGCGGCCTCCTTCTTCGCGTCCGCGTCCGCGGCGATGGCCTGGGCGTCGGCCTGCTGCGTCAGGGACGCGGTCTGCACCTGGGCCTGCTGGCCCGCGGGGATGTCCGCGAGCAGCGTCGTGCCACTGGCCGTCGCTTCTGCGTCGTTGTTGTTCTGCGCGGTGCTGCCCGAGGCAACACCGACGACGCTTCCGACGGCGGTGACCGCGGTGGCCGAGGCCACTGCGAATCCCCGGACCGAGATCCGGCTCACACGGTTTTCCTTCCAGCATCGCCCGCTTCGGTGACCCTCGCGGACGCGATCGTGCCCCTGGCGCTGGCCTCCCCAACTGCGGGTCACGGGAGGCACGGACCCGGTGGGCAACTCCCGTGACGGGAGCGCCGCGTGGTGCTCGGGCGGCATACGACGCTGCTATGGAGTTGGTGCGGACGGTGCCGTAGTGCCGTATCGCGCTGGGGATACGGCTGTGTCGTATGCGGGGCCTGACAGGAATGAGACTCTGCCGTAACCCGACGGCGTGAGGCAATCTCGCGTTGCGTGTGAAAGCTCACATCCCGTTTGTCCCCGGGGATTCCCGGAAACCTCCGCACGCGAAGGCGCCGCCCGGCTAGGCTCTCTGCCTTTCCGGACGGCGCCGACGGCCGTGCGTTTCGGGCCCTTTCCGGGCCGTTGTGCTCAGAGGTGTCCGTCCTCCAGCATTTCGGTCACGAGCGCCGCGATCTGGGATCTCTCGGACCGGGTGAGGGTGACGTGGGCGAAGAGCGGATGCCCCTTCAGCTTCTCCACCACGGCGACCACCCCGTCGTACCGGCCGACGCGCAGGTTGTCCCGCTGGGCCACGTCGTGGGTGAGGACCACCCGGGAGTCGGCGCCGATCCGGGAGAGCACCGTCAGCAGGACGTTGCGCTCCAGGGACTGGGCCTCGTCGACGATGACGAACGCGTCGTGCAGCGACCGGCCGCGGATGTGGGTGAGCGGCAGCACCTCCAGCATCCCGCGGGCGGTGACCTCCTCGATGACCTCCCGGCTGGTGACCGCCGACAGGGTGTCGAAGACGGCCTGCGCCCAGGGGCTCATCTTCTCGGCCTCGGTGCCGGGCAGATAGCCCAGTTCCTGTCCGCCCACCGCGTACAGCGGCCGGAAGACCATCACCTTCTGGTGCTGCCGGCGCTCCAGCACCGCTTCCAGGCCCGCGCAGAGCGCCAGCGCCGACTTGCCGGTGCCGGCCCGGCCGCCCATCGACACGATCCCGATGTCCGGGTCGAGCAGCAGGTCGAGCGCGATCCGCTGCTCGGCGCTGCGGCCCTTGATGCCGAACGCCTCCCGGTCGCCGCGCACCAGCCGGACGTCGCCGTCGGCGGTGACCCGGCCGAGCGCCTTGCCGCGCTCGGACTGGATGGTCAGCCCGGTGTGCACGGGCAGCCCCGTCGCCTCGGGCACGTGCACCCGCCCTTCCTCGAACAGGATGTCGACCTGTTCGCCGGGGAGGGTCAGTTCGGACATCCCGGTCCAGCCGGAGGAGTCCGTGATGGCCAGTTCGGCGCGGTACTCCTCGGCGAGCAGGCCGACGGAGGACGCCTTGATGCGCAGCGGGAGGTCCTTCGACACGACGGTGACGTCGAACCCCTCGGCCTGCAGGTTGCGGGCGACCGCGAGGATACGGGAGTCGTTGTCCCCCAGGCGGTAGCCGGTCGGCAGCACGCTGGGGTCCGAGTGGTTGAGCTCGACACGGAGGGTCCCGCCCAGCTCCCCGATGGGGATGGGGGCGTCGAGACGGCCGTGCTTCACCCGGTAGTCGTCGAGCAGGCGCAGGGCCTGCCGGGCGAAGTAGCCGAGTTCGGGATGGTGCCGCTTGGCCTCCAGCTCCGTGACCACGACGATGGGGAGCACGACCTCGTGCTCGTCGAAGCGGCTCGGAGCGTTCGGATCGGCCAGCAGGACACTGGTGTCGAGTACGTAGGTGCGCCGGTCAGGCTTGTGGCGCTTTGCGCTGGTCACCACGGAAGGACGTACCCCCTCGGATGAGGTCGGGGAGCGACGGAGTGGAGTGCCGGGCTGGGCAGGGCGGGACGGGTCCCGACCGGTCGACGGCCGCGATGCACACATCGCAGGGGCCGGGGACCGGCCCTCCACTGCTTCTGCCGCGCGGTGACCGCACGGGCGGGCTGGTGCAAAGGGCCTCCCGGGCGGGCGGCCCCGTGCCGCCCGCTGAGATACGACGCCCGTGGTTCGGGTGTCGACCTGCTTGGTCTATGCCCTCGAACGAGCGTCGCCATGCAACGGCATATGACGGCGGGGCGGTGAACTCCGCGTTACGCGGGGCGTGTCGGGGGCGAGGGGGACGCCGGCCAGGCAGGTGGGCGCCGGTCCGCAAGGCTGGGCGGGAGGCGGCGTCCCGGGGGGGGCGTCCGGGCGGGTGGGGGGCCGTCCGGGCGGGTGGGGAGGCGGCATCCGGGCGGGGGCAGAAAAAACGGGCCGGTCCGTGGGGGGGATACGGACCGGCCCGAGGGGGGGTTTCCACCATAACCCTTCGTAAGTGATGCTGCGTGCATCGGCGTGCAAAAACTACGCTGTGTGATTATCCGGCGACGCCACGCTGGTCGCGGCGACTCCCGATTCGTGCCGGAATCATGGCCGGTGCACAGCGGATTCCCAGGCGATGCGGGGGACGGGGGACGCGTTCCGGAGGTATCGGCGCGCGCCGGGCGCCGCGCGGCGACTTGCCTCCGTATCCCTCCACCGGGTGACCCCACCGGTGAACGCGTACTTGACCGGGCACCGCGCGGCCCCCTCCGCCGCGCGGTGCCCCCGCGCAGCTTTGCTCACGCGAATTACCGTGGTCCGAACTTACGCGAGCCCTCGGTCCGGAAGCGAGCCGACCGGGGTAACGATGTGGGAACCGTCCCGTCGCTCTTACGCGCGAGCCCTCACACCTTGCGGGCGTCGAAGAGATGCCGGGTGCTGTGGGCCACGAAGGAGCCCTCCGTCCCGATCCGCTCGTGCAGGGCCCGGAGCCGGTCCCGGTACGCGTCGACGGTGAACCCGGGGACCATCCATACGACCTTGCGCAGGAAGTGGACGACCGCGCCGATGTCGTGGAACTCCATCCGCAGCGTCTGCGCGCGGAGGTCGACGACCCGGAGTCCCGCGGCCTCGGCGGCGGCCCGTTCCCGGTCAGGACGGCGGGTGTCGCGGTTCGCCTCCGGTTGCGGACCCAGGAAGAACTCGACCAGTTCGAAGACGCTGCCGGGTCCGACGTGCTGCGCGAAGTACGTGCCGCCCGGTGCCAGCACCCGGGCCGTCTCCGCCCACCGGGGCCGGACGGGATGCCGGCTGACGACCAGGTCGAAGGCGCCGTCCGCGAACGGCAGCGGCGCGTCCTCGGCCACCGTGACCACGGGCACGCCGCGCGGCCGGAGCAGGGCGGTGGCCTTGGCGGCGTTCGGCGCCCAGCCCTCGGTGGCGACCACCAGCGGGGGCCGCCGCCGGGCGAGGCCGAGGGCGAAGTCCAGTACCTCCCCGCCGCCGGTCTCCACCTCCAGTACGGCCTCGGCCGCGGCGAGCCGCCCGGCCATCGCCCGCGCGTACCCCCAGGACGGGCGCGCCTCACTGGCCCGCCCCTCGAACCAGGAGAAGTCCCATCCGTCGGTGGGCACGGCGGCCCCTTCGGCGACGAGATCCTCGAAGGAACGGCGGTGCGGCCGGGTCATTGGGCCGCGGGGCCTTTCACGGGGTGGCGGGGACGGCCGTCCCGGGCCACCAGCGGGCGGACCCGCTCCGCCGCGAACCGCACGAACCCCTCGGGGTCCGGTTCGTCCCCGGTCGGCTGGAGGATGACGGTGTCGGCTCCGGCCTCGGCCAGCCGTTCGACGGCCTTCGCGACGGCGCCCGCGTCTCCGGCGGCGCCCAGTCCGGGCACGGAGCCGGCGCGCTGGGGCGGGCGGATGGGGAGTGGGTGCCTCGCGGGGCGGGGATCTCGTTGCTGTGGGACCTGTGTCGGGCGTGGTGCGGGGAGGGTGGGGCGTGCGGCGGCGATGGCGGGACGGGCGGGGGGTGCTGGTGGTGCCCGGTGACTCCGGGGAGGTGCGGGTGGCGTTGGAGATCGCGGCGTCCTACCGGGCGCGGACCCGGGGGTTGCTGGGGCGGGAGCGACTGGAGGGGGCGATGCTGTTGTCGCCCGCCGGCAGTGTGCACACCTTCCGGATGCGGATGCCGATCGATGTGGCGTATCTCGACCGGCGGCTGACCGTCGTCGCGGTGCGGACGATGCCGCCGGGGCGACTGGGGCTGCCCCGGCTGCGGTCGCGGCATGTGGTGGAGGCGGAGGCGGGGGCGATGGCCGGGTGGGGGGTGCGGGCGGGGGTCCGGGTGCGGGTGGAGACGGCCGGGGGCGGTGGTCCCGCCCCCGGGGACGCCGGTTCCGCGGCTAGCGGTTGACGGCCTGGATCTCCTGGACCACCACGTCCTGGGTGGCGCCGAACGTGCCGTCGGGAAGCGTGCCGCCCGGAACGCCGGTTCCGGTCCAGTGGATCTTCCAGGTGAGGGTGGCCTTGAGCGGGAACGAGCCGTCGCCCGAGCCGCGCAGGTACTTGACGCCGCAGGAGGGGGTCTCGTCGGCCCTGCCCTTGGCGTAGGGCTCGCCGATGCGGCCGTCGCCGAGGGGGCAGACCCCGGAGGCGGGGTAGGTCTCGGCGTCGGCGGTGCCCGGGTCGATGCTCAGGGCGAACGGCTCCGCCGTCGCGGTTGCCTCGATGCCGAGGACGGGGACGGAGGCGGTGACGGAGACCGGCTTGAACCGGGCGCCGTCCAGCCAGGCCCAGGTCGGCAGGTTGACCTTGGTGGCCTCCGCGGGGGCGAGCGTCACCTCGGTGCCGGGGACGCGGATCTCGGCGTAGGCGAGTTCGGCGAGGATCTCCGGGGTGATGGCGTTGGGTATGCCGGCGGGCGGGGCGTCGCCGGTGTCGACCCAGAAGTAGTCCTTGGTGCAGGAGTCCCAGCCCGGCGGGTACGACTTGTTGACGTACGGTCCCCACCAGTAGCCCTTGCCGGACTTGTCCTTGTTGAAGCCCTTCTCCTCGTCGGCCGCGTTGTACGTCTCGCGCTGCTCGGCGTCCCACTGATAGCCCGTCGACTCCGCCTCCCAGATCGGCTCCAGGTGCTTCTGAAGCTGCTCCGGCGTGTACATCGGGGCGTACCAGCAGGCCGGCGGGGTCCAGGAGGAGGCGGCGGTCAGCGCGCCCACGGAACCGCCACCACCGTTGTCCGACCGATCGAAGACAACGCCTCCGGCGGTGACGGAGATCTTGCCGTCGGGACCGGCGTCGGCGTGCTGTTCGGTGGCGGAGTTCTGGGTCTTGCCGCCGAGCGTGTCGTCGGCCCGAGCGACTCCGGGGAGCGCGAGCAGCGACAAGCACAGGCCGACGGTGACCGGTACGGGGAGGGCGGCGCGTGGCATCCGGATCATGGCTGGCACTGGTCACTTCCGCTCTGGGACACGATCTTCCGGACTTCCCAGACACCGTCCGCGTTCTTCTTGAGCGAGGTGTGGTAGATGACGTAGCTCTTCGCGGTGACCTCGGTCTTCTTGACCTTGTTGGTGTCGAGGTACTTCACGTACGCCTTGCCCTGGTCCTCGCAGTAGGTCAACGAGGCGGTGCCGTCGTCGCGCACGGCCGGCTCGGCGGCGTAGAAGCGGTAGCTGCCCGTGAGGCTGGCCTTGTGGTCGACGTAGTTCTGGATGAACTCCTGCGTGCTCGCGGCGGCTTCGCCCTCGTAGTAGTAGAGGTACGCCTTGTCGAGCGGGTCCTGGTTGACGATGGCCAGGTCGACGGCCTTGATGGACTGCTCGCTGTCGGCCAGGACGGCGTCCTTGTCCTTGTCGCCCGTCTTGGGCCAGTCGAAGGTGTAGGACAGGTCGGCCGGCAGTTCGATCTCGGGCCGGTCGTCCGCCGCGGACCCGGACGGGCTCGGGGGCGCGGAGGGTTTGTCTCCCGTGTCAGCGCCGGCGATCTTGTCGGTTTCGCTGGGACTGTCGTCGCTTCCGCACGCGGACAGCGTCAGTGCCGCGACGGCGGTCAGGCTGAGCGCTGCGAGCAGGGTGGGGCGGCGGTTCACGGTGGCTCCCGGTGGGGCGAGGCTTCTCCTGAGCGAAGTGAGGTTATCCATCGGAGGGGGCCGGAACCAGGGGATCGGGTGGGATGGGTGCGTGGTTGTGACGCGGAGGGTCAGTCCCCCGCGCGGGGGAAGGAGACCTCCACGCGGCGGTTCTTCTTGCGGCCTGGTTCCGTGGAGTTGTCGGCGATGGGGTACTGCTCGCCGTAGCCGCGGACCTCGTAGGTGATGGCGGCGTCGTCGAGTTCCTCGGAGAGGACGTCGTGTACGGCGTTGGCGCGTCGTTTGGACAGGATGTCGCCGTGGGCGGCGGAGCCGAGGTCGTCGGTGAAGCCGAAGACGCGGACCCTGGTGGCGTTCTGGGTCTTGATCTCCTCGGCGATGCCGGCGATGCGGGACCTGGCCTCGCCGCCGAGTTTCGCGCTGTCCTTGCCGAACAGCACCTCCGCCTGGAGGGCGAACTTCACGTCCGAGTTGGTGTCCTCGCGGCGCTCGTCGCCGCTCTCGTCCTCGACGACCGACTTGATGTCCAGCACCTTCGCCCCGGCGAGCGTGGCACCGTCGGGCAGCTTCAGGTCCGGGTCGTTGGGGTCGACCTCTACCGGGGCGGTGGCGGTGGCTTCGGTGCCGGGGGGGACGCTGGGGTCGTCGGCTCGGGCGGTCGTGACACCGATCAGGCTCGTGGCGACCAGCATGGTGGTGGTGCCGAGCACCGTCGTCAGACGCGTGGGGGTCATCGGTGGCCTCACCCGGAGATCGTGAGGGTGGCGGCCGCGAACATGGGCAGTTGGAAGGTCACCTCGGTGGTGTCCGTGGGCGGGGCGGGGAACTGCAGGAAGACGGGCAGCGTCTCGCCGGCCTTCAGCGCCGGGAAGTTGGTCGTGGTGAGCGGTCGTCCGTCGGTGTCGCGCAGCACGTAGTAGCGCTTCTTGCCCTTGGAGTCCACCAAGGAGGCTCCGCCCAGCGACCTGCCGTTGCGGATGATCTCCGTTTCGTTCCCGCTCAGTTGGGCCGGGACGTTGACGGTCTTGGCGCCGTCGTTCTTCATGTCGCCGCTGACCGTGACGAACCCGCCGGAGTCGCGTTCCGCCGAGGTGATCGCGAGGAGCAGTCCGTCGGGGCCTTTCAGCTCGGCGAGAGGCGTCTCCGACTGGACGTCCTGGGTGCTCGGCTCGGACCCGCCGTCCTCGGACGCGGAGGACGAGGCATTCGGTTTCCCGTCGTCGCCGCCCCCACCGCAGCCAGCCGCGCCGAGGGCCAGGCCCGCCGCGGCGGTCAGCGCGACCATCCCTCTGCGAGCCTTCGTAGTGAATCGAATGCTCATGACTCCGCTTCCTTCATCCCTCGTCGTTCGCTTTCAGTCGGCCAGGTGGACGTCGAAGAGATCGTCGGGTTCCGGCAGGATCTCCAGGTCCTCGGGGTCCAATTGCCAGTCCCGGTCGTCGCAGGTGAGTTCCGGAAGCACCTTGTCCTCCGCCTCGTCCGCCTCGTCCGTCTCGTCCGTCTCGTCCGCCTCGTCGGCGGGCGGTTCGAAGGTGCAGCGGGGCTCGATCACGGCGGTCGCGGACGCCCGTGACCGCTTGTTCTCCGTGCCGGGCACGATGGACTCCCCGACGCCCCGGTTGGTCTCGACCTCCACCGTGAACCTCAGCGGGCCGTCGGCGGCGCAGGACAACACGTCCGCGTCGTTCTGCGCGGCGAGTTCCTCCGCCCGGGGGCAGGAGGGCTCCAGCCCCGTGACGATCCCGTCGAAGATGTCCTGCCATCGCGTCGGATCGAGTACGTCCTGTGCCCACAGGCCGCCGAGTTGGTCCCGGGCGTCCTGCGCCGCTGCCAGCGCCGCCGCGTCCGCTGCCGTCTGCGCGCCGTTCCGGTTCGCCGCCGCCTGGCCGACCGCGAGGTAGGCGAACGCGAGAAAGAGCAGGCCCCCCACCACGGTGATGTAGATGGGGAACGCCTGCCCGGTGTCCTTGTACCGGCAGGATCGCGTCAGCCGCCGGTCACCTCGGTGATCTTGTCCGTGATGGCGTTGTAGATCGACTGCCCGATGTCCGTCCCCGTGATGGCCAGGACGATGGCGACGACCACTGCGATGATGCCCAGGTACTCCACCGCGGTCTGGCCCTTGTCGGTGGGGGTGCGGGGGTGCCGGTCGGTCATGGGGGTCGCCTCCTGGGGGGCCGGTGACGCTGTCGGTGGGGGCACCGTACGGCCGGGAGCGGGGGCGACTGGAGGGTCCCAGGGCCCAAAGGCGGGCCCAGGCGGAGGCCCAGGGGCGGGAAGGGGTCATCGGGGGTCGCCCCAGTTGCCGAGCCACTTGGCGGTCGCCTCGGAGCGGCTGGTGCTGTGGAGCTTGGCGAAGATGCGGTTGATGTGGTTCTTGACCGTCTTCTCGCTGATGAAGCAGGCGGCGGCGATCTGCTGGTTGTTCATGCCGGACGCGATCAGGTCCATGATCTCCGCCTCCCTGGCGCTCAGTCGGTGTCCGGGACGCCTCGGGGACGACTGTGCCACAGACGGTTGCAATCGCGAAAGAAGTTTGGGGGAGATTGGTGAAATCCGGGTGGGCTGGCGGGCCTTAGGGGGTAGCGTGAGTGAGGTGCCGTGTGCAGATGCATCGGTGGGGGTGGCGCGGAGCTGGGTGAGGACCGCCTCCGCCGCGGTCGGGGTGAAGTGCGGGCGGCCCGCGCGGATGTCCCGTACGGCCGTGATCAGTTGGTCGGCGGTGAACTCGCCGTGGACCAGGTAGCCGCCCGCGCCCCGGCACAGGGCCTCCCGTACGATCGCCGACTCCCCGCTGTACGTCAGCATCAGCACCGGGGCGATCGGCACCAGGTAGGGCAGGGCCGCGATGCCGTCCACGCCGGGCATCCGGACGTCCAGCAGGACCACGTCCGGGCGGTGCAGGCCGGCCGCCTCGCAGGCCGCGCGGCCGTCGGCGGCCTCGGCGACGACCGTGATGCCGGGGCGGCCGGAGAGCAGGGCGGTCAGGCCCGCGCGGACGACCGGGTTGTCGTCGGCCACCACGACGCGCAGGGGCGGGGGCGGCGCCGGGGACGGTGGCAGGAGCGGGGTGGGAGGGTTCGGGGTCATCGGGGGGTCTCCTGTCCTGCGTGGGGGGTCAGCGCCGCCAGCGGGAGGTCCAGGCGGACCTCGGTGCCCCGGGCGTGGTCGCCGCGGCCGATGCGGATGCGGGCGCCCACCGAGACGGCGCGTTCGACCATGCCGACGAGGCCGAAGTGGCCCGCGCGGCGCAGGTGTTCCAGGCTGGTGCCGGGCGGGAGGCCGCGGCCGTCGTCGTGGACGCTGACGCGGAGCCGGTCGCCGTGGACGCCCGCGCGTACCTCCACGCGGGACGCGGCGGCGTGGCGGTGGGCGTTCTCCATCGCCTCCGCCGTGATGGTCAGGAGCTGGCGGGCCACCGCCGGGGGGACGCGGGGCGCGGGGCCGCCCCGCAGCGGGTGGTAGGTGACGGGCAGGCCCGTACGGGCGCTGAAGTCCGCCGTCCGGGCGGCGAGTTCGGCCAGTACGTCCGTGCCGTGGTCCGGGTCCGTCTCCCGGCGCAGGTCGGCCAGGAGTTCGCGGGACTCGGCGGCGGCCCGGCGCACGGAACGGGCGACCAGCTCCGCCCGCCGGCGCGTCGCCTCCTGGCCGGCGGGGCCGGTGCCCGCCGTCGCCGCCAGGGCGTCCGCGGCCAGGGCGACGCCGTGCAGGGTCTTGGCCACCGAGTCGTGCAGTTCCCGGGCCAGCCGGGCGCGTTCCGCGCCGATCGCCTCCGTGACCGCCAGCCGGGCCTGGACCTCGGTGAGGGCCTGGGTGGCCGCGCCGAAGCGGAGCATCAGCTTGCGCAGGCTGGAGCCCACGGCTCCGGCGATCACGCACAGGCCCGGGAGCAGCAGCGACTCCGCCGGGTCGCGGTGGGGGGCGGCCAGCGCGGCCTGGACCACCACCAGGATCAGCGACTGGAGGCAGGCGAAGACGGCCGCGCCGCGCCAGTCGTACACCAGGCCGGCCAGCAGCGGGGTGCAGACGCTGACGTAGGCGAGGGTGGTGTCCGGGCCGGCCGAGACCAGGAGCAGGGCGCCGAACAGGGTGTCCGCCGCGAGCAGGGTGGGGTGGCGCAGCAGGAGCGGGCCGAAGCGCTCCCAGTCGCGGAACAGGACGTACGAACCCATGAAGGTGACGACCACGGCCGCGCCGACCAGGCGGACGCCCAGGCCGGGGCCCGCGTTGAGGAGCGCGGCGGGGGCGGCCACGGCGATCATCGCCAGCCGGAAGCCGAAGACCTGCCGGCAGAGGGCCTGGAGCGCGTTCACCTGGAGGGCGAGGGCCGGGGGCGGGGGCGCGGATGGTTCAGGGGTGCGGGCGGGAGCGGGGAGGGCCGGGCCCGTCGGTGGGGTGGTGGTTCTCGGTGGGCGCGTCGTCCTCGGCGGGTGCGTGGTCCTCGGTTCCGGTGTGTCCGGCACCGGGGACGGTACCGGGGACGGCACCGCGGGCCGCTTCGTCGTCATGCCGTCCTCCCCTGCTCCCCCGGTCCCGTGCTGACTGGTCGTACAAGACTGTGCCGGTCGGTCACTCCCCCGTGAGCGAGCCGAAGTCGGTGCCCGAGCCGAGGATCAGGCCCGCGCCGAGGAGGATCATCGTGGCCGGGACCATGAGCGTCGTGATCATCATGGTGGCCTTGGGGACCGCGCGGGCGGCCTTGCGGCGGGCGTTCTGGGCGTCCGTGCGGCGCATGTCCTTGGCCAGCGAGACGAGGGTGTCGACGATCGGCGCCCCCAGTTCCTCGCCCTGCTGGAGGGCGGTGACGAACATGGCGACCTGTTCGGAGTCGTTGCGGCGGCGCAGTTCCGTGAACGCCTGGCGGCGGCTCATGCCGAGGTCCATCTGGCGCAGGGTGATGCGCAGTTCGTCGGCCCAGGGGCCCTCGTAGCGGGTGGCGACGCGGTCCAGGGCCTGGCGGAAGCCGAGGCCCGCGCTGACCACGACGGCGAGGACGTCGAGGAAGTCGGGGAGGGTGCGCTCGATCTCGTCCTTGCGGACGCGGATCGCCGACCAGATGCCGACCTCCGTCCAGAACGCGCCGAAGGCCAGCAGGAGCAGGGCGACCAGGAACTGGCCGCGCAGCAGGAAGACCAGGAAGCCGAGGGCGCCGAGGAAGCCGTAGACGGCACGGCGGGCGGCGTACCGGTCGATGGTCAGGCCGCCGGGGTTGCCCGCGAGGTCGATGCGGCGGCGGTACCTGGCGACCAGTGCGGGGCCCATCAGGCGCAGCACGGCGGGGGCGTAGCGCATGCCGAGGCGGTCGACGAGGGAGTCGACGGCTCCGGTGCGGGTGGCGCCGATCTCCAGGGCGAGGGCGAGGTCGCCGGGGAGCTTGGCCTCGGCGCGGTACATGCGCAGGCCGGCGAAGACGCCCCAGACGCTCAGGCCCATCAGCAGGGCGAGCAGCAGACCCATGGCTTGCGCCTCCTCAGACGTCGATGCGGGACAGGCGGCGGATGAGGACGAAGCCGACGGCGTAGAGGGCGAAGGCGACGAGGACCGCCGCCTGCCCGGCCGGGGAGCCCGTCATGCGCTCCAGGGCGCCGTCCTTGACGCCGTTCATCAACAGCAGGGAGCCGACGCCGAGCACGGGGACGGCGTACGAGGTCATGCTGACCTGGGACAACTGGGTGCGGACCTCGCGGCGGGTCTCCTTGCGTTCCTCCAGGGTCTCCGTGAGGTTGCGCAGCGCGCTGACCACCTGGCCGCCGGCCCGGTTGGACAGGACGAGGGTGGTGACGAGGACGACGAGTTCGCGGGAGGGGAGGCGGTCGGCGAGTTCCCCGAGGGCCTCGTCCATGGAGGCGCCGACGGCCAACTGGGCGGCGACCTTGCCGAGTTCCTCGCCGGCCGGGGCTTCCAGTTCCTCGGCGGCCATGGAGACGGCGGTGCGCAGGGCGAGGCCGGCCTGGGTGGCGTTGGCGAGGATGCGGGCGAGTTCGGGGAGCTGGTTGATGAACTTCTCGATGCGTTTCTGGCGCTGCCAGTTGAGGAACTGCACGGCGGCCGCGATGCCCAGCAGTCCGGCGAGGGGGCCGAAGAAGGGGGCGAGGGCGGCCTGGCCGATCAGCCAGAGGCCGGCGACCGCGGCGAGCAGGTAGACGAAGAACTCGCCCGGGGTGACGTCCAGGCCGGTGGCCGCGAGCCGCAGTTCCAGCTTCTTGCCCAGTCTCGTCCGGCGCAGCCTGCGGTCCAGGGTGGGGAAGTGCCGGCGGCGCCCGGCGGCGGGGGCGTGGCCGGTGGCGGTGAGGCGGTCGACGAGGGCCTGGCGCCGGGCCCGGCCGGCGGCGTAGGAGTGCACGCCGGCGACGGCCAGGACGCAGGCCAGCAGGGTGATGCCGGTGGTGGCCTGGGCGAGCGTGGACAGTTCCATCGGACGGTTCCTACCTGGCTTCTCGGGTGGCCAACTGGGCCGCGGACTGGGCGACGCCGAACGCCTGCGGGACGGGCTGGCTCGCCATGTAGAGGCGGTCGGCGGTGCGGCGCGGCAGCGGGAAGTACTCGAAGGCGCCGTAGATCCGGCCGTCGGCGGCCATCGGCCGGGCGTTGAAGCGGGCGACGGTGGCCAGGCGGTACGGCTCGCCGCCGTGGCTGGCCAGCAGGGCGATCTCGGTGATGCGGCGGGCGCCGTCGGCGAACCGGGTCAACTGCACGATGACGTCGACGGAGCTGTTGATCTGGTCGTGCAGGGCGACGAAGGGGATCTCCACGTCGGACATGGAGGCCAGGGTCTGCAGCCGCATCAGGGCGTCCTCGGCGCTGTTGGCGTGGACGGTGGCGAGCGAGCCGTCGTGGCCGGTCGACATGGCCTGGAGCATGTCGAGGGACTCGCCGCCGCGGACCTCGCCGACGACGATGCGGTCGGGGCGCATGCGCAGGGAGTTGCGGACCAGGTCGCGGATGGTGACCCGGCCCTGGCCCTCGACGTTCGGGGGGCGGGACTCCAGGCGGATGACGTGGGACTGCTGGAGCTGGAGTTCGGCGGAGTCCTCGATGGTGATGATGCGCTCGGTCTCGGGGATCAGCCCGGACAGGGCGTTGAGCAGGGTCGTCTTGCCGGTGCCGGTGGCGCCCGAGACGATGATGTTGAAGCGGGCCTGCACCAGCCCGGCGAGCAGGTACAGCATGTGCTCGTCGAGCGAGCCGAGGCCGATCAGCTCCTGGAGGGTGAAGGAGCGCGGGAAGCGGCGGATGGTGAGGGTGGGGCCGGTCAGGGAGAGCGGCGGGACGATGACGTTGACGCGTTCGCCGGAGGGGAGGCGGGCGTCGACCATCGGGTTGGACTCGTCGACGCGGCGGTTGACCGTGGAGACGATGCGCTCGATGGTCTGCATGAGCTGGTCGTCGGAGGCGAACCGCAGGGGCAGTTGCTCGACCCGGCCGCCGCGCTCCACGAAGATCGCGTCGGGGCCGTTGACCATGATCTCGGTGATGGAGGCGTCCTCCAGCAGGGGTTCCAGGATGCCCAGGCCGAGGGCCTCGTCGACGACCCGGCGGATCAACTGGGAGCGCTCGACGGTGGACAGGACCGGGCCCTCGCGGCTGATGATGTGCCCGAGGACGCGTTCCAGGCGGGCCCGGCGCTCGGCGGCGGCCAGGCCGCTCATCTCCGCGAGGTCGATCTCCTCCAGCAGCTTGGCCCGGTAGGAGGCGACCAGGTGGCCGTCGCCGCCCCGCCCGGCGTGCTCCTCGGGGGAGTGGATGCGTGCGCGCAGACTCATGCGTCCCGTACTCCTCGGTCAGTGGTCCAGCGGCATGGTCGCGGTCCTGGTGGCGTCCCCGAAGTCCCAGCCGGGGACGATGGAGGGGATGTCGACGGTGGCGGTGACCGTCACCTCGTCGCCGCCGTAGGAGGGCGGGCAGGCGGTGCCGTCGGCCAGCCAGCCGCTGACCGCGGTCGCGCACGCCTCCTGGGCGCTGCCGTCGAGGGAGGCGCTGCGGGCGCCGGCCCGAGCGGCGGTGCCGGCCTGCTGGGCGGTGTAGGCGATCAGCCCGAGCTGTACGGCGGCCATCGCGACGATGATCAGGATCGGCAGGAAGCCGAGGTACTCGATGGCGACCTGGCCGCGGTCGTGGCCGACCCCGCCGTGGTCGCCGTGCCGTACCCGGGGAGGCGGTGTCGGAGGCGAGGACGGCATCCGGGCCGCCCCCCTCCCCGGTGGCCCTCCCGGCGCCGCTGCCGCGCCTCGAAGGTGACTCCGCATCTCAGTCGTCCTCCTCCTCGACGGCGCCCGCGTGGCCCCGTACCTCGAACGGGAAGCTGACCGTGCCGGGGAAGAGGATCGGGACGTCGATGCCCACATCGGCGGTGACGTAACCGCCCCCGGTGCCGCAGCGCACGTCGGCGCCCCCCTGCCACGCGCCCGGCAGCTTGTCGGTGCCGGCGGCCCGGCAGGCACCCTGCCGCTCCCCCGGCGAGGCAGCCGTCGCGGCGCGTACCGCCTCGTCGGCGGCGTTGCCGGCGAGCGTGAACGTGTATCCCAGGAGGACGAGCTGCCACAGCACCACCAGCGTGACGACGATGGTGGGGATCATGCCCAGGAACTCGATGGTGACCTGGCCCCGATCCCGGACCTGGCCCCGATCCCGGACCTGGCCCCGGCCCCCACCCCAGTCCCAGCCCTGGCCCCAGCCCCAGCTCCAGCCCTGGCTCCAGCCTTGGCCCCGACTCCGGACCCTGCCCCGGACCCGGCCCCGGCCCCGTAAGCCCGTCATCCCGTGCCGTCCTTCCGGCGCCGGAGGCCGGCCGGGCCGCGGTCGCCCCGGAAGCGGCCGGCCTTGCGGTCGGCGCCGGGGTTTTCGACCAGGCCGAGTTCGGCGGCGAGGGCCCACAGGGCCTGGCGGACCGTGCTCCGGCCGTCCAGTTCGTGCAGGCGGCCCGCGTCCACGGCGGCCTGGAGTTCCTTGAAGTGGGCGGGGACGGTGGTGGCGGCGACGGCGGTGCCGGTGATCTTCTGGATCAGCGGGGGCTGGATCTCCGTACCCCGGGTGTGCCGGTTGACGACCACGGTGGTCTCCTCGGCCTTGCGGATCTGGAGCCGGTCCCACATCCGCACCGCGCGTTTGGCGCCCCGGACGGCGACCACGTCGGGGGTGGTGACCAGCAGGGCGGTGTCGGCCATCTCGACGGCAGTTGCGCCGGCCCCGCCCAACTGGGCGCCGCAGTCCACGACGACGACCTCGTAGCGGGAGCGCAGGGCGCTGACGATCTGGCGGGCGGAGCGGTCGGTGACGTCCTCGCCGCGCTCGCCCTCGGCGGGGGCGAGCAGCAGGGCGAGGCCGCTGTCGTGGCGGAAGACGGCGTCGGCGAGGACGCGCGGGGAGATGTCGGTGATGGCGGCGAGGTCCAGCACCGAGCGGCGGAACTGGACGTCGAGGTAGGAGGCGACGTCCCCGGTCTGCAGGTCCAGGTCGAGCAGGGCGGTGGGGCGGCCGGACGCCTGGGCGGCGAGGGCCAACTGGACGGCGGTGACGGTGGCGCCGACGCCGCCCTTGGCGCCGCTGACGGTGACGACGGTGCCGCCGGCGCCGGTGAACACGTCGCCGCCGCTGCCCAGGTGGCGGCGGACGCCCACCGACCACTGGGCGACGGCCTGGACGCGGCTGGCGAGTTCCTCGTAGCCGAGCGGCAGGGCGACCAGGCCGCGGGCACCGTAGTCCATGGCGGCCTGGAACAGCCCGGGACTGGCGTCGGAGGTGACGAGGATGACGCCGACGGCGGGGAAGCGCAGGGCGACCTCGCGGATCAGCTCCAGGGCCGGGACGGGGCCGATCCGCTCGTGCACGACGACCACCTCGGGCAGCTCGTCGACCGACTCGGCGGCGAGCCGGGCGAGGGTGTCGATGAGCTGGGTGGAGTCGGTGACCGGGGCGACCGGCTCGGCGTCCGGGAGCTGGCTGAGCAGGGAGGTGAGGGACCGGACCGCGTCCGCGTCGCCGACCGCCGGGAGAATCCTCGTGGGCATGCGGTTCTCACTTGTCCTTCGCGAGTTCGTACGTCCGGTCCTGCTCGGGGACCGCGGTGTCGCCGCCGGGTGCGACCAGGGCGAGCCGGACCCGCTGGGCGAACGACTCGGCGTAGGTGATGCGCTGGGCGTCGAGGGTGGACAGCGCGAAGGTGATGGGGACGGCCTCGGTGGCCCGCCGGGAGCGGTCGTCGTCGCCGGGTTCGAGGGGGGTGAGCTTGCCGACGTCGAGGACCCGGGCGTTGGTGACGATGATCTTCGACTGGTCGGGGTCGCCGTCGCGTTCGCCCTCGAAGGTGGCGTAGACGTTGACGGTGGAGCCCGGGGTGATCTTGCCGGCCACGCCGGTCGCCGCGTCGACCATGATGGCGACCTCCTGCTGGCCGGGCCGGAGGGCGGGCTGGTCGACGACCATGTCGCTCTGGAGCAGGGAGCCTCTTCTGAGGGTGGTCACGGCGATCTTGCCGCGGATCTGGCCGAGGTCGGTGACCGCGTTCTCCGACAGCCACCGCTCGGGCATCTCGACCTTCTCGAACTGCCCCGCGCCGAGCGGCGTGTAGGGCGCCACGTCGGTCCTGAGCCGGTACGCGGTGACCTCGGGGCCGACCTTGGACTTCACGTCGCTGATGACGGAGAGCACGCCGGCGAAGGCGCCGAGGGCGCACAGGAGCGACAGGATCAGCAGGATGATGCCGCGGCGCTGACGGGAGTTCATGGACCGTAGAACCTCGATATCGGTCGAGCGCGGACGGAAGGGGGGTGGGCGGGGTCAGGTGGTCAGGGAGCGGCGGGGGGCGGCCGGGCGGCGGCCCCCGGGCAGCTCCCGGGCGGGCCGGGGGCGTTCCTCGGGGTCCGGCGGGGTGGCGGAGCAGAACACGCAGCGGTCGCCGATGACGTCGATGCCGCACCAGTGGCAGCCGGTCCGCCGGACCGACGTCACCAACTGGTAGAGCACGGACAGGTCGGGCAGGAAGGCGCAGAACTCGGTGAGCCTGCCGGTGCCCCACCAGTCGGCGGAGTCGGCGGGCAGCGGGGCCTCGCGCAGTCCGAGGACGTTCCAGGCCGGGGCCAGGGTGCCGGTGACCCAGTCGGCGGGCGTCTGGCCCTTGGCGACCAGCATCCAGGTGCCGAACTCCGGGCCGGTGAGGGTGGCGTCCGGGCCGATCCGGACGAGCTGCGGTTCGGGGTGGGCGAGGACGGCGAACCGGCTGCCCGGCATCCAGGACCTGGCGTGCGAGGTGAGGCCCACGGGGACGCGGTCGAGGCGGGTGACGGAGCCGAGCAGCGCCCCGCAGTGGAGGTAGTGCACCAGCAGCCGGCCGGCCGAGGCGAGCACGCCGGGGCTGAGGTCGCAGGAGGCCAACTGGCGCAACTGGCGGGCGAGGACAGCGAGTCCGAGCGGCGGCAGAGGCGGCTCGAAGAGGGCGATCCGGTCGGTCTCCAGCAGGGAGCGGACGGTGTGCAGGCGCCGGCGCACCCCGGCCGAGGCGCTTGCCGCGCACACGACGATCACGTGTCCGTGCTGGTCGATGAGGTGCTGCAGCTCGGTCAGGGCCCGGTCCAGCGGGCGGCCGGCGAGGTCTTCGAGGACGGTCGCGGGCATGGTCCGCTCGTCGAGCGGCTCCAGTGCCAGGTCGGCACTGGTCACGGCGATGGCAGTTGGCACGCGCGGCTCCCCGTCTCCCCCAGCCCGGAGGTCTGCCGGCGTTACTCCGGCACACCCGGATGACTTCACTGCGTGACTACCTCAGCACTGTATCCACGGGCTTGTGGCCGGAGAACAGCGTTTGGGCAGCCGTCCGGGAACTTCGGTCGCACAACTCGCGGCAAACCGGGTCAGGTCGAACGGCGCTCGGTCATATGTCGGGCGGGGCGGACGCCCGTCCGGGCCGCCGCTCCCCCGGCACGGGCGAACGGCTGGTCCGTACCAACCTCTTGACTTCGCAATTGGTCTGGACCACCTTTGTCCTCCAACGGTGGCCACCGTCTTCGTCCCCCCCTTACTCCCCACCGGAGGCCCCAGTGGACCCCGTACGCAGACGCCGCGCCGGTTTGTGGTCGGCCGCCGTCACCGCCGCCCTCGTCCTCACCGGCGTGAGCACCGGTCCCGCAGCGGCGGCGGACGTCAACAACGCGCGCAACGCCGGGTTCGAGTCCGGTCTGAGCGACTGGACCTGTTCCGGCGGCAGCGGTACGACCGTCTCCTCGCCGGTGCACGGCGGCTCCGCGGCGCTGAAGGCGACCCCGGCCGGGCAGGACAACGCCCGGTGCAGCCAGACCGTCGCGGTCGCGCCCAACTCCTCGTACACGCTCAGCGCCTGGGTGCAGGGCGGGTACACCTACCTCGGCGTGACCGGGACCGGCACCACGGACGTGTCGACCTGGTCGCCGGACGCCGCCTCCTGGAAGCAACTGTCGACGACCTTCCGCACCGGCGCGTCCACCACCTCGGTGACGGTCTACACCCACGGCTGGTACGGGCAGGGCGCCTATCTCGCCGACGACGTCTCCGTGTTCGGCCCGGACGGGGGCGGCGGCTCCGGCCCCGGCCCCTCGGTCCCCGGCGCCCCGGCCGGCCTGAGCGTCTCGGGCACCACGTCCTCCTCGGTCTCCCTGGCGTGGAACGCGGTCTCCGGCGCCACCGGCTACACCGTCTACCGCGACGGCACGAAGGTCACGGCGGTCGGCGGCACCTCCGCGACGGTGACCGGGCTGACGGCCTCGACCTCGTACTCCTTCCAGGTCACGGCCTCCAACGCGGCCGGTGAGTCCCCGAAGTCGGCGGCGGTCACCGCCCGGACGGCGCCCTCCGGCGACGGCGGCGGGAACGGCGCGGTGCCCCGGCACGCCGTGACGGGCTACTGGCAGAACTTCAACAACGGGGCGACCGTCCAGAAGCTGTCGGACGTGTCCTCCCAGTACGACATCATCGCCGTCTCCTTCGCCGACGCCACCACGACGCCGGGCGCGGTCACCTTCAACCTCGACTCCGCCGGGCTGAACGGCTACACCGTCGACCAGTTCAAGGCCGACATCAAGGCCAAGCAGGCGGCCGGCAAGAAGGTGATCATCTCGGTCGGCGGCGAGAAGGGCACGGTCTCCATCAACGACGCGGCCTCCGCCACCAACTTCGCCAACTCCGTCTACTCCCTGATGCAGACGTACGGCTTCGACGGCGTCGACATCGACCTGGAGAACGGCCTCAACCCGACCTACATGACCCAGGCCCTGCGCGCCCTGTCGGCCAAGGCCGGCCCGTCCATGGTCCTCACCATGGCACCGCAGACCATCGACATGCAGTCCACGTCCGGCTCGTACTTCCGCACCGCGCTGAACGTGAAGGACATCCTCACGGTCGTCAACATGCAGTACTACAACAGCGGTTCGATGCTGGGCTGCGACGGCAAGGTCTACAGCCAGGGCACGGTGGACTTCCTGACCGCCCTGGCCTGCATCCAACTGGAGGGCGGGCTCGCCCCCTCCCAGGTCGGCATCGGGGTGCCCGCCTCGACCCGGGGCGCGGGCAGCGGTTACGTCTCCCCGGCCGTCGTCAACAACGCGCTGGACTGCCTGACCCGGCTCACCAACTGCGGCACCTTCAAGCCGGCCAAGGCCTACCCCGACCTGCGCGGCGCGATGACCTGGTCCACCAACTGGGACGCCACGGCGGGCAACGCCTGGTCCAGCGCGGTGGGGCCGCACGTGCACGCCCTGCCGTAGCGGCCGCGCGGGGCGCTAGAAGAACTCCGACCACGGCTGGTCCCAGATCTGCTTGACGCACAGCACCAGGAAGAGCAGCCCGGCGATGCCCAGCATGCCGTTGCTCAGATGCCCGTTGCGCCACTCGCGGGGCGTACGGGAGGTGTTGAGGAGCCAGATCAGGGTCAGGGCGAGGAAGGGCATGAAGGCCGCGCCCAGCACGCCGTAGATGATGACCAGCCGGAAGGGCTGGCCCTGGAAGAGCAGCACCACGGGCGGGAAGGTCAGCCAGAGCAGGTAGACGCGGAACGGCCAGGAGCGTTCCCGTTCACCGGTGGCGACCTTCTCGCCCGACGCCTCTTCGGCGCGGGCCCGGAGCCGGGACACGAAGTCGGCGAACATCAGGCTCACGCCGTGCCAGACGCCGATCAGGGAGGTGAAGGAGGTGGCGAAGAAGCCGATCAGGAAGAACTTGGCGGTGGCCGTGCCGTACCGGTCCTCCAGGATGCCGCTGAGCTGGACCAGGCCCTGGTCGCCGCTGGCGATGGCGACGCCCGCGCTGTGCAGCATCTCGGCGCCGACGAAGAGCATGGCGACGACGAAGACGCCGGTGGTGAGGTAGGCGACCCGGTTGTCCAGCCGCATCACCTTCATCCACTTGGCGTCCGTCCACCCCTTGGCGTTGACCCAGTAGCCGTACGCGGCCAGCGTGATGGTGCCGCCGACGCCGCCGATCAGGCCGAGGGTGTTGAGGACGGAGTCCTTCTCGTCGGGCAGCACCGGCAGCAGTCCGGCGACGGCGCGGCCCAGATTGGGGGTGACCCGGATCGCGAGGTAGACCGTCACCACGAACATGACGCCGACCAGGACCGTCATGACCTTCTCGAAGACGGCGTACTTGTTGAACCAGACGAAGACCAGGCCGACCACGCCGCAGGCCACGCCCCACCACTTCAGGTCCATCACGTCCGGGAACAGCGCCTGGAGCGGCAGCGCGCTGGACGACATCGCCGCGGCGCCGTAGACGAAGCCCCAGACCACGACGTAGACGGCGAAGAACCAGGTGGTCCAGCGGCCCAGGCTGGCCCAGCCGTCGAAGAGGGTGCGGCCGGTCGACAGGTGCCAGCGGCCCGCCGCCTCGGCCAGGGAGATCTTGACCAGGCAGCCGATGACGGCCGCCCACAGCAGGGTGTAGCCGAAGCTGCCGCCCGCGATCAGCGTCGCGACCAGGTCACCGGCCCCGACCCCGGTCGCCGCGACCACGATGCCGGGTCCGATGTACGTCCAGCTCGACCTGCGGGGCGCGGGGCCGGCCGCCTCCGCCGCGGTGGTGTCCGTGATGTCCGCCATGCGGATCAAGAAAGCGCGAAAAGCATCCCGGCACAAGAGGGCGTGCGGGGGAGGAGAGGGGCGCGATCCGCGCCGTGGCGCACCACCCCCTCTTGACCGGGTCATGCCATGAGAAGACGATGAGCGCCACATCCGCACAGCACGTCGCTGAACCACCCCCCGCTCCACTCCCCCGCTTCCGGAGATCCCGGAACCCGGAGACAGACCAGGAGACTTCATGCGACTGAGCTCACGAGGCCCTGGCGGCCGCAGACGCCGTGCCGCCCTCGTCACCGTCCTCGCCCTCGCCCTGGGCGCCCCGCTCACCGCGACCGCCGACAGCGGCGGGAAGGCCGCGCCCTCGGCCGACGACATCCGCCAGTACGAGGTGCACATGCCCTCGGACTCCGCGTCGCGCACGGCGCTCATGCGCGCCGGCGTCACCGTGGACGACGCCGACGAGCACTCGGTGTGGGTCTCCGGCCGCGCCGACCAGGCCGCGCGCCTGAAGCGGCTCGGCTACGACATCACCCCCGCGGACGCGGTGCCCGACCGCTCCCAGGGCGACGACCTGCGGCTCTACGACTTCCCGTCCGCCGACTCGCGCTACCACAACTACGCCGAGATGAACGCGGAGATCGACGCCCGGATCGCGGCGTACCCCGGCATCATGAGCAAGCGGGTGATCGGCAAGTCGTACCAGGGCCGGGACATCGTGGCCGTCAAGATCAGCGACAACGTGGCGACCGACGAGGCCGAGCCCGAGGTGCTGTTCACCCACCACCAGCACGCCCGCGAGCACCTGACCGTGGAGATGGCGCTCTACCTGATCCGGGAACTGGGCGCGGGCTACGGCTCCGACTCCCGGGTCACCAACATGGTCAACGGCCGCGAGATCTGGATCGTCCCCGACCTCAACCCGGACGGCGGCGAGTACGACATCGCGACCGGCTCCTACCGGTCCTGGCGCAAGAACCGCCAGCCCAACTCCGGCTCCACCGCCGTGGGCACCGACCTCAACCGCAACTGGAACTACCGCTGGGGCTGCTGCGGCGGCTCCTCCGGGACGGCCTCCTCCGAGACCTACCGCGGCTCCGGGCCCGAGTCGGCGCCCGAGGTGAAGGTAGTCGCGGACTTCGTGCGCAGCCGGGTCGTCGGGGGCGTCCAGCAGATCAAGGCGGGCATCGACTTCCACACCTACAGCGAGCTGGTGCTGTGGCCCTTCGGCTACACCACCGCCGACACCACGACCGGGATGACGGCCGACGACCGCAACGCCTTCGCGGCCATCGGCCAGAAGATGGCCGCGAGCAACGGGTACACGCCCGAGCAGTCCAGCGACCTGTACATCACCGACGGCTCGATCGACGACTGGCTGTGGGGCAACCAGAAGATCTTCGCGTACACCTTCGAGATGTACCCGTCGTCCAGCTCGGGAGGCGGCTTCTACCCGCCCGACGAGGTGGTCGAGCGGGAGACCTCACGCAACCGGGACGCGGTGCTCCAGCTCCTGGAGAACGCGGACTGCATGTACCGGTCCATCGGCAAACAGGCGCAGTACTGCTCCTGACGGCGGCTCAGGAGGCCGTGTCCTCGGCGGGGTCCTCCTCGCCGTCCGCGGCCTCCTCGCCGTCCTCGAAGTAGGCGTCCAGGACCGCGTCCAGGGCGGCGTCCCACTCCGCGAAGCGGCCGCGGGACGCCGCCTCGACCTCCAGCGGGTACCACCGCCGGTCGCGGGTGTGCACGGTGACGGTGAACCGCTTGCCGAAGCGGGCCGTCTCCGTCTCCACCGCGCCGATCTCGTCCCAGCGGAAGTCGCACTCCTGGTCGTCCAGCGCGAGCCGGACGCCCTTGTGGTCGGCGACGATCCGGGCCCGGCGGTCGGACGCCTCGAACACCGGCCCGTCGGGGACGGGTTCGTCCTCGGCGTCCTCGGCGTCCCCGGCGGCTCGGGCGTCCCGGGCGTCCTCGGCGGAGTCCGGTGACGTCCCGGAGCCGGCGGCGTCCTCGGGCCCCTCCGGTTCCTCGGCGGGGGCGTCCGCCTCCGTCTTCCGCGGCTCGGTGTCCTCCGGTTCGCCGGAGGCGGGCGGGGTGAGGCCGGGGATGAAGGCCGGGTCGAAACCGGCGCCCTTCACCACGGGCTCGCCCGGCAGGGGCTGGCTGCTCGATCCAATGCGCTGCTCCACAGCGGGCAGTATGGTCGACGTTCCTGTGCCAAGGACAGCCGGTCCCGGCATCGTTACGCCGACGATGCCTAGAGGAACAGGCTCAGCACGGCCGCGACCGCGAAGCCGCCCAGCGAGAGCACGCTTTCCAGCACGGTCCAGGACTTGAGCGTGTCCCGTTCGCTGATGCCGAAGTACTTGGCGACCATCCAGAAGCCGCCGTCGTTGACGTGCGAGGCGAAGATGGAGCCCGCCGAGATGGCCATGATGACCAGCGCGGTGAACGCCTGGGAGTGGTCGCCCGCGGCGAGCAGCGGGGCCACGATGCCCGCCGTCGTCACGATCGCCACCGTCGCCGAGCCCTGCGCGACCCGCAGCACCACGGAGATCAGGTAGGACAGGACGATCACCGGCAGGCCGACGTCGTTGAAGGTGTCGGAGAGGGCCTGGGCGACGCCGCTGGCCTTGAGGACGGCACCGAAGACGCCGCCCGCGCCGACCACCAGCAGGATGTTGCCGACCGGCTTCAGCGAGGACGTGGAGACGGTCTCCAGGGACTTGCGGGACCAGCCGCGCCGGATGCCCAGCAGGTAGTAGGCGAGCAGCAGGGCGATGGTGAGGGCGACGAACGGGCTGCCGAAGAACTCGATCACCGAGCGTCCCGTGGACGGGTCCAGGGCGATGGAGGAGAAGGTCGCGGCGAGGATCAGCACCAGCGGGGTGCCGATGATGCCGAGGACCGTGCCGAGCGGCACCGGTTCCTCGCGGGGCTCCACGCCGGCGGCGCGCTGCTCGGCGATGACGGCCTGCTTGGCCTCCTCGGCGGCCTCGACCATGTCCTGGGGTACGGCGACGAAGAGCCGGCGGCCGATCCAGGCGGCGTACACCCAGGCCAGCAGGACGGCGGGGACGCCGCAGACGACGCCCATGAGGATGACCCAGCCGAGGTCCACGTGGAGCAGGCCGGCGGCGGCGACCGGGCCGGGGTGCGGCGGCAGGAAGGCGTGGGTCATGGACAGGCCGGCCAGCAGCGGCAGGCAGTAGAGCAGGACGGACTTGCCGGTGGGGGTCCCCCCGGGACGGAGCTCGTCGGAGTCCTGGGGGAGCTTGGCGGCGGCATAGACGATCGGCGCGAGGACGAAGATGCCGACGTCGAAGAAGACCGGGATGCCGAAGATCAGGCCGGTCAGGCCCATCGCGAGGGGCGCCCGGCGTTCGCCGAACAGCCCGAGCAGCCGGGTGGCGAGCACCTGCGCGCCGCCGCTGACCTCCAGGATCGCGCCGAGCATGGTGCCCAGGCCGATGATGATGGCGACGTGGCCGAGGATGCCGCCCATGCCGGACTCGATGGTGGAGACCGCGTCGGACTTCTGGACGGTGCCGAAGAGTTCGGTGACCGACAGCCCGGCGAGCAGGCCGACGGCTATGGAGACGGCGAGCAGCGCGACGAACGGCTGGAGCCGGGCCTTGATGATCAGGAAGAGCAGCAGCGCGATGCCGATCGCGGCGACGGTCAGCAGACCGGCGGTGCCGTCGATCAGGAGGAGGAGGCCGCCGGTGTGCGGCGGGGCCTCGGGGGCGGCGGCGAGCTGAAGGGACGTTCCGGACATACGGGGGTCCTCTGGGTAACCGCATGGGCTTTCGGGCAGGGAGGGGCACGGCACGGCACCCGCGCGGGGAGACGGGGTGCCGTGCCGTGGGACAGGCGGGCGAAAGGGGCGCGGTCAGCCGAGGACGGCGAGCGCGTCGATCTCGATGAGGAGTCCGGCGGGCAGACCGACGTAGACGGTCGTGCGGGCGGCCGGGGGCTGGGTGAGGCCCTGCTCCTCGAAGTAGGCGTTGTAGATCTCGTTCATCTCGGCGAAGTGGTCGACGTCCGTGAGGTAGACGCGGATCATCATCACGTCGTCCCAGGTGGCGCCGCCCTCTTCGAGGATCGCCTTGACGTTGGCGAGGGTCTGGAGGGTCTGCGCGCGCAGGGTGGGGCCGGCCGGGGTCGGGGCCTTGCCGTCCTCGTGGGGCAGGAAGCCGACCTGGCCGGCGACCTGGAGGATGTTGCCCTTCTTCACGCCGTGGCTGAACTTCGCCGGCGGGACGGTGTGGGTCGTGGGGGTGAGCGCGGTCTTCTCGGTCATGCGGTGACTTCCTTGACTGGGGTCCTGCCGGAGTACTCGCCGCTGATGGCGTCCGCCGTACGGCGCACCAGCGGGAGCAGGGTGAGGAGTTCCTCGGCGGTGACGACGACGTTCGGCGCGGAGACCGACATCGCGGCGACCACCCGGCCGTCGGCGCCCCGGATGGGCGCGGCGACACAGTTGATGGACTCCTCGTGGCCGCCGAGGTCGGTGGCCCAGCCCTGTTCGCGCACCGCGGCCAGTTCCTTGAGGAAAGCCTCGGCGTGGGGTGTCGAACGGGCCGTGTACAGGGGGTAGTCGAGCTTTTCGACGACCGCGCGCCGCTCGCCCTCGGGGAGGTCGGCGAGGAGCAGTTTGGCGACGGCGGCGACGGTGATGGCGACGGGTTTGCCGATCCGGGAGTACATGCGCACCGGGTAGCGGCTCTCCACCTTGTCGATGTAGAGGACCTCGTTCTCCTCGTAGACGGCGAGGTGCACGGTGTGCCCGCAGCTCTCGTTGAGGCGTACGAGGTGGGGGTGGGCGATCTCGCGGACGTCGAGGTTCTCCATCGCCTCCTGGGCGAGGGCGATGAGCCGGGCGCCGAGGCGGTAGCGCTGGTCGGACTGGCGGTAGACGAAGCCGTGCTCGTGCAGGGTGCGCAGCAGTCTGAGGGCGGTGGACTTGTGGACGCCGAGGGCGTCGGCGACCCGGCCGAGGTCGGCGGGGCCCTCGGCGAGCAGCGGCAGGATGCTCAGCGCGCGGTCGACGGTCTGGCTCATGGGGTGCGTACCTCCTCGTCGGCCCGGCCGGTCTCCCGTGTCCAGCCGGGGCCGAGTCGCAGTCTCCCCCATGCCGGGTCGTCCAGGGCGGCCAGCCGGTCGGCGAGGGCGCGGGCCGGGGGCGCGGCGAGGTCGCCGGGGACGGTGAGGACGGCGGCGGCCGTCAGGTGGCCGTGCCGCAGCCGGTCCCGGACGGGCAGTCCGCGCAGGGTGGCGGAGAGGAACCCGGCGGCGAAGGCGTCGCCCGCGCCGACGGCGGCGACGACGTCGACGCGGAGCGCGGGCACGAAGGTGGCCCGGTCGCCGTGGAAGGCGGTCGCGCCGGTGCCGCCCTGCTTGACGACGAGGATCTCGGGTTCGGGCAGCGCGGCCCGGACGGCCTCGGGTCCGCCGAGGCCCCATGCCTCGTCCTCGCCGACGAAGACCAGGTCGGCGCCGCGGGCGAGGTCGAGCAGGACGGCGGGGCCGTCGTCGGTGTCCCGCCACAGTCCGGGCCGGTGGTTGACGTCGAAGGAGACCAGCGGCCGGCCGGGCCGGCGGGCGGTCAGCTCGCGGGTCAGTTCCCGGCAGTCGGCGGAGAGCGCGGGAGTGATGCCGGACAGGTGCAGGACGCGTCCGGCGTGGACCGCGGCCAGGTCGACCGTCCGGGCGGACATCGCGGAGGCGGCGGAGCCGGCCCGGTAGTACGCCACCTCGTGCGCGTCGCTCGCCCGGTCCCCGGCGGTGCGGAAGTACACGCCGGTGGGGCGGTGCGGGTCCCGCTGGACGGCGCCGACGTCGACGCCGTAGCCGCCGATGGTCCCGACGAGGTGGTCGCCGAAGCCGTCGGCGCCGACCCGGCTGACCCAGCGGGCGGTGTGCCCGGCGGCGGCGAGCACGCAGGCGACGTTGGACTCGGCGCCGCCGATGGCCCGCTCGAAGGAGGGCACGTCGGCGAGGCGGCCGGGCCGGGTGGGCAGGAAGGTGACCATGGACTCGCCGAGCGCGACGACGTCCACGACGTCGGGGGCGGTGCTGCGGGGTCCGTCGGCGGTCACGATGGGCAGGCTCCTCGTCGGCTCGCGCGGGCGGCGGCTCCGTTGACCCCGCGTTCGCCGAGATGTTAGACAGCAGTAAGCGATATACGCAACGGATGTTGCACATTTTGCAACGCAGCAGATCTGGAGGCTCCATGGCCCTCGACTCCGGTACCGAAGCCCTCGCCAAGCTGGCCGAGGAGCATGTCGACCACCGTTTCAAGGGCCTCCCGCCGGACGCGTACGGCCTCACCGTCGCCGAGCTGGCCGGCCAGCGCCGCAACCTCTTCACCGGCGGCTTCACCACCCCCGTGCTCGCCCTGTCCGCCGAGCGCCTCGCGCACAACCTGCGGCTGATGGAGACCTACGCCGAACGGCACGGCCTCGCCTTCGCGCCGCACGGCAAGACCTCCATGGCCCCGCAGCTCTTCCACCGCCAACTGGAGCACGGCGCCTGGGGCATCACCCTCGCCGTCCCCCACCAGGTGCGGGTCGCGCGGGCCTTCGGCATCCGGCGGATCTTCCTCGCCAACGAGCTGGTCGACGCCGCCGCCCTGCGCTGGATCGCCGCCGAGCAGGACGCCGACCCGGACTTCCGCCTGGTCTGCTACGTCGACTCGGTGCGGGGCGTGGAGCTGATGGACGCCGCGCTCGCGGACGCCGCCCGGCCGCTGGACGTCGTGGTCGAGCTGGCCGCCGGCGAGGGCGCGCGCACCGGGGCCCGCACCGAGGCACAGTGCGCGGCCGTCGCCGAGGCGGTGACCGCCGCGGCCGGGCTGCGCCTGGCCGGTGTCGCCGGGTACGAGGGCGAGGTGCCGGACGCCGGGCCCGAGCGGGTCCGGGCGTACCTGCGACGGCTGGTCGCGCTCGCCGCCGACCTCAACGAGCGGGGGTTCTTCCAGGGGGCCGAGGAGATCGTGGTCAGCGCGGGCGGCAGCGCCTGGTTCGACGCGGTGGCCGACGTCTTCGCGGACGTCCCCGCCCTGTCCCGGCCGGTGCTGAAGCTGCTGCGCTCGGGCGCCTACGTCTCCCACGACGACGGGCACTACCGCGAGCTGACCCCCTTCAACCGGGTTCCCGAGGAGGGCGCCCTGGAGCCCGCGTTCAAGCTGTGGAGCCAGGTCGTCTCCCGCCCCTCGCCCGACCAGGCGTTCACCAACGCGGGCAAGCGGGACGCGGCCTACGACCTGCACCTGCCCTTCGCCCAGGCGGTCCGCCGGGACGGCACCGAGCGCCCGGCCACCGGCGTGACGGTGACCGGCCTGTCCGACCAGCACGCCTGGCTGCGCACGGCCCAGGACGCGGACCTGCGGGTCGGCGACTGGGTCGGCATGGGCCTGTCCCACCCGTGCACGTCGTTCGACAAGTGGCAGCTCATCCCGGTCGCGGAGGCGGACGGGACGGTCGTCGAGTACATCCGTACGTTCTTCTAGAGGAGCCGGACATGGACGAGCTGGTCATCCGGGACGCCGACGTCGTGGACGGCTCCGGCGCCGACGCCTACCGCGCGGACGTCGTGGTCGACGGCGGCCGGATCGTGTCGATCGTCAAGGAGGCCGCGGCGGCGGGCTGCCAGCGGCCCACCGCACGGCGGGAGCTGGACGCCGGGGGCCTGGTCCTCGCCCCCGGCTTCATCGACATGCACGCCCACAGCGACCTCGCCCTGCTCAGGGACCCCGACCACAGCGCCAAGGCCGCCCAGGGCGTCACCCTGGAGGTCATCGGCCAGGACGGGCTGTCGTACGCGCCGGTCGACGACCGCACGCTGGGCGAGGTGCGCCGCGCGATCGCCGGGTGGAACGGCCCCGGCGACGACCTCGACTTCGACTGGCGGACGGTCGGCGAGTACCTGGACCGGCTCGACCGGGGCATCGCCGTCAACGCCGCCTACCTGATCCCGCAGGGCACGGTCCGCGCCCTCGCCGTCGGCTGGGAGGACCGGCCGGCCACCGAGGCCGAGCTGGAGCGGATGCGGCAACTGGTCGCCGAGGGCCTGGAGCAGGGCGCGGTCGGCATGTCCTCGGGGCTGACGTACACGCCCGGCATGTACGCCCCGGACGCCGAGCTGACCGAGCTGTGCCGGGTGGTGGCGCGGTACGGCGGCTACTACTGCCCCCACCACCGCTCCTACGGGGCGGGCGCGCTCGGGGCGTACGAGGAGATGGTCGCCCTGGCACGGGCGGCGGACTGCCCGCTGCACCTGGCCCACGCCACCATGAACTTCGGCGTCAACAAGGGCCGCGCCGCCGAGCTGCTCGCCCTGCTGGACGACGCGCTGGCCGCCGGCGCCGACATCACCCTGGACACCTATCCGTACACGCCCGGCTCCACCACCCTCGCCGCGCTGCTGCCGAGCTGGGCCGGCGAGGGCGGCCCGGAGCGGGTCCTCACCCGCCTCGCCGACGAGGACACCGCCGAGCGGGTCCGGCACCATCTGGAGGAGACCGGCTCCGACGGCTGCCACGGGGTGCCGGTGGAGTGGGAGACCATCGAGATCTCCGGCGTGTCCCGCCCGGAGCTGGCGGAGTACGTCGGCCGGACCGTCCTGGAATCGGCGGCGGCGCGCGGCGAGACGCCCTGGGCCGTCGCCCGCCGCCTGCTGCTCCAGGACCGGCTGGCGCCGAGCATCCTCCAGCACGTCGGCCACGAGGAGAACGTCCGCGCGATCATGCGGCACCGCGTCCACACGGGCGGCTCGGACGGCATCCTCCAGGGCGCGAAGCCGCATCCGCGCGCCTACGGCACCTTCCCGCACTACCTCGGGCACTACGTGCGCGAGCTGGGCGTGCTGTCGCTGGAGGAGTGCGTGGCCCACCTCACCTCGCGCCCGGCGGCCCGGCTGAGGCTGCCCGACCGGGGGCTGGTCCGCGAGGGGTACCGGGCCGACCTGGTCCTCTTCGACCCGGCGACGGTCGCGGCGGGCTCGACGTTCGAGCAGCCGCGCCGGCTGCCGGACGGCATCCCGCACGTCCTGGTGGACGGCCGCTTCGTGATCGAGGACGGCCGCCGCACGGACGTCCTGGCGGGCCGCTCGGTCCGGCGGGAACCGCGCTGACTCACGTGGCGGAAAACACCACGCGGGCTTGGGGGCCGGGTCGTAAGCTCGCGGGCATGCAGGTGATCCAGTCGACCAAGCTCGCCAACGTCTGTTACGAGATCCGGGGCCCGGTGCTCGAGGAGGCGATGCGGCTGGAAGCCGCCGGTCACCGCATCCTCAAGCTGAACACGGGCAACCCGGCGGCGTTCGGCTTCGAGTGCCCGCCCGAGATCCTGGAGGACATCCTCCGCAATGTGTCGACCGCCCACGGGTACGGCGACGCCAAGGGGCTGCTGGCCGCGCGCCGGGCGGTCGTCATGCACAACCAGACCCTCGGCATCGAGACGGACGTCGAGCACGTCTTCATCGGCAACGGAGTCTCCGAGCTGATCGTGATGGCGATGCAGGGCCTGCTCGACGACGGCGACGAGGTCCTGGTCCCCGCGCCGGACTACCCGCTGTGGACGGCGGCCGTCTCGCTGTCCGGCGGTACGGCCGTGCACTACCGGTGCGACGAGCAGTCCGACTGGATGCCGGACCTCGCGGACGTGGAGCGGAAGATCACCGACCGCACCAAGGCGCTGGTCGTCATCAACCCGAACAACCCCACCGGCGCGGTCTACGACGAGGCGATGCTGCGCGGCCTCACCGACATCGCCCGCCGGCACAACCTGCTGGTCTGCTCCGACGAGATCTACGACAAGATCCTCTACGACGACGCCACCCACACCGCCACCGCCGCGATCGCCCCCGACCTGCTCACCCTCACCTTCAACGGCATGTCGAAGGCGTACCGGGTGGCCGGTTACCGGGTCGGCTGGATGTCGGTGTCGGGGCCCCGCGCGCACGCCGAGTCCTACATCGAGGGCCTGACGGTCCTGGCGAACATGCGGCTGTGCGCCAACATGCCGGGCCAGCACGGCGTGGTCGCCGCGCTCAGCGGGCGGCAGACCATCAAGGACCTGGTGCTGCCGGGCGGGCGGCTGCGCGAGCAGCGGGACACGGCGTACGAGCTGCTGACCCAGATCCCCGGGGTGACCTGCGTGAAGCCCAAGGGGGCGCTGTACCTCTTCCCGCGCCTGGACCCCAAGGTCTTCAAGATCAAGGACGACCGGCGGATGGTCCTGGACCTGCTCCGCCAGGAGAAGATCATGGTCGTCCAGGGCACCGGCTTCAACTGGCCCGAGCCGGACCACTTCCGGGTGGTGACCCTGCCCACGGCCGCGGACCTGCGGGACGCGGTGGGGCGGATCGGGCGCTTCCTGGACGGGTACGGCCAGCACTGACCCGGTTCGAGGATCAGGACAACTTTAGACGCGTTCCAATGTAGGATGGTTTCTGTCGAGCTAGGAGGCCATCCCCCATGTACGAACCGATCCGCACCAAGTCGGTCCACACGATGGCCGACGGCCCCACGGGCATCCCGCACCGGTCCCGGGAGGAGGAGCTGGACATCCAGCTCGCCGGCCACCTCGCCGCCCTTCTCGCCGTGACCGACGAACTGCGGGCGCCGGCCCCCTGCGCCGACCTGGAGCAGGCGGCCGAGCGGCTCGCCGCCCAGGTGTCCCGGCTGCGCGGCGGCCAGGCACCGGCCCGCGCCTCGGCGGCCCCGGCCGCCGACGGGCCGGACCCGCAGGCGCTGCACCGGCGGGCGCACACCCTGGCGGGGCGGGCACTGGTCGTGGCGGCGTCCCGCGCGGACACGGCGGCGGCGATCCTGGCGGCCGAGCGGATGGACGCGCACGCGGCGGCGCTGGGGCCGCGCGAGCTGGCGTCCCGCTGAGCCTCGTTCGCCGAGGCTCCCGCTGAGCCCCGTTCGCCGAGGCTCCCCTCGACGGCCCCGGTCCGCGTGCACCCGCAGCGACGCGCGGACCGGGCGCCATGACACCGCGTCCGCGCTCCGGCGCCGCCGGGCCCGGTCGGGTCCCGGCGGCTTTGCGACCGACGGGCCGGGTCCGTCGCACGTCGTTGTGCGGGGACCCGGCCCGGACGGGGTGCCGCCCCGCTCCGGGGACATCGAGCTACGGGAGCGGGAAGGCGCCCCTCTCGCGGCCGGCCTTCGTGACGACATCGCTGGTCAGGGCTAGTCGGACCGGCCGCGAAGCGGTGCGGGGACCGGTCAGCCCAGGCGCTCCACCAGGGCGCGGTACTGGTCCCACAGCTCCTTCGGCGTGCGGTCGCCGAAGGTGCCGAGGTGCTCGGGGATCAGGGCGGCCTCCTCGCGCCAGACCTCCTTGTCCACGGAGAGCAGGAAGTCCAGGTCGGCCTCGGACAGGTCCAGCCCGTCGGTGTCCAGGGCGCCCTTGGCGGGCAGCACGCCGATCGGCGTTTCGACGCCCTCGGCCCGGCCCTCCAGGCGCTCCACGATCCACTTCAGGACCCGGGCGTTCTCACCGAAGCCCGGCCACACGAACCGGCCGTCGTCGTCCTTGCGGAACCAGTTGACGTAGTAGATCTTCGGCAGCTTCGCCTGGTCCTTGTCCTTGGCGACGTCGACCCAGTGGCCCATGTAGTCGCCCATGTTGTAGCCGCAGAACGGCAGCATGGCGAACGGGTCGCGGCGCAGCTCGCCGACCTTGCCCTCGGCGGCGGCGGTCTTCTCGGAGGCCACGTTGGCGCCGAGGAAGACGCCGTGGTTCCAGTCGAAGGACTCGGTGACCAGCGGTACGGCGGTGGCGCGCCGGCCGCCGAAGAGGATCGCGGAGATCGGCACGCCCTTGGGGTCCTCCCACTCGGGCGCGATGGTCGGGCACTGCGCGGCGGGCACGGTGAACCGGGCGTTGGGGTGCGCGGCCGGGGTCTGCGAGTCCGGCGTCCAGTCGTTGCCCTTCCAGTCCGTGAGGTGGGCCGGGGGCTCCTCGGTCATGCCCTCCCACCACACGTCGCCGTCGTCGGTGAGGGCGACGTTGGTGAAGACGGCGTTGCCCCACAGCGTCTTCATGGCGTTGGCGTTGGTGTGCTCACCGGTGCCGGGCGCGACCCCGAAGAACCCGGCCTCGGGGTTGATGGCGTACAGCCGGCCGTCCTCGCCGAACCTCATCCAGGCGATGTCGTCGCCGATGGTCTCCACCGTCCAGCCCGGGACGGTCGGCTCCAGCATGGCGAGGTTGGTCTTGCCGCAGGCGGAGGGGAAGGCGGCGGCGACGTACTTGGGCTCGCCCGCCCGTCGCCCACCACCACCCTCGAAGGAGGCCCTCCGGACCGCGGGATCGTCCTGCGGCGGGGTCAGCTTCAGGATCAGCATGTGCTCGGCGAGCCAGCCCTCGTCGCGGGCCATGACGGAGGCGATCCGCAGGGCGTAGCACTTCTTGCCGAGCAGGGCGTTGCCGCCGTACCCGGAGCCGTAGGACCAGATCTCGCGGTCCTCGGGGAAGTGCGAGATGTACTTGGTCCGGTTGCAGGGCCAGGGGACGTCCTGCTGGCCCTCGGCGAGCGGGGCGCCCAGGGAGTGCACGGCCTTGACGAAGAAGCCCTCGTCGCCCAGCTCGTCCAGGACGGGGCGGCCCATGCGGGTCATGGTGCGCATGGAGACGGCGACGTACGCCGAGTCGGTGATCTCGACGCCGATCGCGGACAGCGGGGAGCCGAGCGGGCCCATGCAGAACGGGACGACGTACATGGTCCGGCCCCGCATCGAGCCGCGGAACAGGCCCTCGTCACCGGTGAAGATCTCCCGCATCTCGGCGGGGTCCTTCCAGTGGTTGGTGGGACCGGCGTCCTCCTCCTTCGCGGAGCAGATGAAGGTGCGGTCCTCGACGCGGGCCACGTCGGACGGGTCGGAGGCCGCGTAGTAGGAGTCGGGGCGCTTGATCGGGTCGAGTTTCCGGAAGGTGCCCTTCGCCACGAGCTCCCCGCACAGTCGCTCGTACTCGGCCTCGGACCCGTCGCACCAGACCACGTCGTCCGGCTGCGTCAGTTCGGCGATCTCGTTCACCCACGAGATCAGCTCCTGGTGCTGGGTGGGGACGGGGGAAGCCGCGATGTCGCGCGCCACGATTGCTCCTCACTGAGGGATGTGTTGTTGGAGGCCCCGTGGGGGCTGCGACCCGGATGCTTGCCGCACAACGCCCTGGGCGCTCATCCGGTGCCGACCGCACTCATTTGATCATCCGACGCGAGTGCCCATCTGTCCAGAGGGCCGCACACCTGAGCGGCGTGAGGATCGCCACGTACCTCCCGCGATCCCGAGGATTCTTTGCGCGGACGTGGCATCTCGCTGGAATTTCTTTTACCTGCCCCGGGCACCCGCCACCACGTGGGAAGATGACCGCTCGCGGCATCTCCCGCGACCGGCCTGATCACTAACTTACGGTTCCGTAGGTACGATTCGCCTTATGACTGCGTCCGCCTTCGATGCGCACAAGGATTCGTCGGCCCCCGGCCGCGGTCCCGTCACGCTCGCCCTGCCGCACCCGGTGAAGCCCAGGCTCCGCGGCTGGCTGCACCTCGGCATGTTCCCGGCCGTACTCATCGCGGGGCTGGTGCTCACCGCCCTCGCCGACTCGGCCAGGGGACGCGTCGCCTGCGGGATCTTCGCCCTGACCGCCTGTCTGCTGTTCGGCGTCAGCGCGCTCTACCACCGGGGCGACTGGAGCCCGCGGATGGACGGCGTGCTCCGCCGCCTGGACCACGCGAACATCTTCCTGATCATCGCGGGCACCTACACCCCGCTGGCGATGCTGCTGCTGCCGGGCGCCAAGGGCGAGTGGCTGCTGTGGGGGATCTGGGCCGCCGCGGCGGCCGGGATACTCTTCCGCGTCTTCTGGGTCGGCGCCCCCCGCTGGCTCTACACCCCCTGCTACATCGCCATGGGCTGGGCGGCCGTCTTCTACCTGCCGGACTTCATGCGGACCGGCGGCGTCACCGTGATGGTCCTGGTGATCGTCGGCGGCGTGCTCTACAGCATCGGCGGGGTCGTCTACGGCATCAAGCGCCCCAACCCGTCCCCGCGCTGGTTCGGCTTCCACGAGGTCTTCCACTCGTTCACGCTGGCCGCCTTCACCGCGCACTACGTCGGCATCTCCCTGGTCGCCTACCAGCACTCCTGACCGCGGCACCGGCCGGGCGGGGGCGCCCGTGGCATCCTGACCGGGTGAACGGTGCCGAGATCCACGTCGAGTTCGCCCCCGAACTGCACCTCTTCGTCCCCCGGGCCCGCCGGTCCGGCGCCACCCGGGCCGCCGTCGACGGGGTCTCCACGCTCGGCCACGTCGTGGAGTCCCTCGGCGTCCCCCTCACCGAGGTCGGCACCCTCACCGCCGACGGCCGCCCCGTGCCGCCCGCGCACGTCCCGGCGGCCGGCGAGTCGGTGCGGGTGGGCCCGGTCGAGCGGCCCCAGCGGGTGCCGGGCGCTCCCCTGCGGTTCCTGCTGGACGTGCACCTCGGCACCCTCGCCCGGAAGCTGCGGCTGCTCGGCGTGGACACCGCCTACGAGTCGACGGACATCGGCGACCCCGCGCTCGCCGCCCGGTCGGCCGCCGAACGCCGGGTGCTGCTCAGCCGCGACCGGGGCCTGCTGCGCCGCCGCGAGCTGTGGGCCGGCGCCTTCGTCTACAGCACCCGCCCCGACGACCAGCTCCACGACGTCCTGGACCGCTTCGCCCCCGACCTGCGCCCCTGGACCCGCTGCACGGCCTGCAACGGCCTGCTGCGCCCCGCCACCAAGGAGGAGGTCGCCGACCAGCTCCAGAGCGGCACCCGCCGCTCGTACGACGCCTTCGCCCGGTGCACGCAGTGCGGCCGCGCCTACTGGCGGGGGGGCGCACCACGAGCGACTGGAAGCGATCGTCAACCAGTACGCCCCTCAGGCGCTCGGGGAACCGCGCGACTAGCCAGGACGGCGCTCAGACGCCCTAGCGGACCGCGGCCCGCAGCCGCTCCACGTCGGTGGTGGGCGCCTCACAGGTGAAACCACGGCACACGTACGCCGCCGGCCTGCCGCCCACCAGCGGCCGCCCGGCGAGCAACGGGAACTCCTCGCTGCCCTCCTCGCCGAACGCGACCACCATCCCCGGCGCGGTCCCGAGCAGCGCGGCCCGGCGCAGCTCCCCGTCGCCCACCACGGCCACCTCGCGGGGCCCGTCCAGCAGCGCCTCCGCCACCGCCAGCCCCCACCCCACGAACCTCGGCACCCGCGGCCCGAGCGCCTTCACCACCCCGAGGGCCTGCTCCGCGGCGGTGCGGTGCGCCTGCGACCCGGTGTGCGCGGCATAGGACAGCAGCGCCCCGGCCGCCGCGGTCCACCCGGAGGGCACCGCGTTGTCGGTCGGGTCCTGGGGCCGCCGGATCAGGCGTTCCGCGTCGGCGGCGGTGTCGTACAGCGAGCCGGTGCCGTCGGCGAACCGGGTCAGCACGTGGTCGAGGAGCAGTCCGGCGAAGTCCAGCCAGACGCCCTCGCCGGTGACGGAGGCGAGCGCGAGGAAGCCCTCGGCGACGTCGGCGTAGTCCTCCAGCACCCCCGCGTTGCCGCCCGCCCGGCCGTCCCTGCTGGTGCGGGTGAGCCGCCCCTGGTCGTCCAGGTGCAGCCGGACCAGCAGGTCGGCGGCGGCGACGGCGGCCTCTACGAGGTCGGGCCGGTCGAAGTAGGCGCCGGTCTCGGCGAGCGCGGCGATCGCCAGGCCGTTCCAGGCGGCGACGACCTTGTCGTCCCGGCCGGGGGCGGGGCGCTCCGCCCGCGCGGCCAGCAGCCGCCGGCGTACCGACCGGACGCGCTCGGCGTCGAACACGCTCTCCTGCTGCGGGAGCTGTAGCACCGAGGCGCCCTGCTCGAAGGTGCCCTCCTCGGTCACGCCGAAGTACCGCGCGGCGAGGTCGGCGTCGCGCTCGCCGAGCACCTCGCGGAGCTGCTCGGGCGTCCACACGTAGTACGCGCCCTCGACGTGCCGGCCGGTGCCGTCGTCGCTGTCGGCGTCGAGCGCGGAGGCGAACCCGCCCTCGGCGGTGCGCAGCTCGCGGACCATGAAGTCGGCGGTCTCCAGGGCGACCCGGCGGGCCGGCTCGGACCCGGTGGAGCGCCACAGGTGCGCGTACACCCGGCACAGCAGGGCGTTGTCGTAGAGCATCTTCTCGAAGTGCGGCACCACCCACTCGCGGTCCACCGAGTAGCGGGCGAAGCCGCCGCCGAGCTGGTCGTAGATGCCGCCGCGGGCCATCCGCTCGCAGGTGTCGGACGCCATCTGCAGCGCGCCCTCGGCGCCGGTGCGGGCGTGGTGGCGCAGCAGGAACTCGATCACCATGGACGGCGGGAACTTCGGTGCCCCGCCGAACCCGCCCCGCTGCGGGTCGTACTCCCGGGTCAGCCCGAGCAGCGCCTGCCCCAGCTCCGGCTCGCCGGGGGCCTGGGCGTCGCCGTAGGAGATCTCCCGTCCGGCCAGGTCCCGCACGATCTTGCCGGCCACGTCGGTGACCTCCCCGCGCCGCTCGGTCCACGCCTGGTGGACGCCCTGGAGGACCTGCCGGAAGGACGCCATGCCGTGCCGGGGCTCGGGCGGGAAGTACGTACCGAAGTAGAACGGCTCGGCGTCCGGCGTGAGGAAGACCGTCATCGGCCAGCCGCCGTGCCCGGTCGCCGCCTGCACCGCCTCCATGTAGACGGCGTCGACGTCGGGCCGCTCCTCGCGGTCGACCTTGACGCCGACGAAGTGGGCGTTGAGGTAGTCGGCGGTGGCGCGGTCCTCGAAGGACTCGTGCGCCATGACGTGGCACCAGTAAACTTACAGAAGCATAAGTGACAGGACGCATATCCCACCGAGAGAAGGATGGGTACGTCCCGCCGCTTAGCTTCATTCATCGCCTCCTCTCCCCATGGCCACCAATCCACCGGATTGGAAGCGTGCTGGAGTAGGTAGGGCGACTGCTCGTTAGCCAGTCGGTTCATACCGGCATCGTCCCATGATCCGGGCCGCCCCGCGAAGCTTTCAGGGCGCCGGGTCAGGAGTAAGTCCTTGAGCACAATTAGTCACCAACACGCCATGTCCAGCGCTCCGCCCGACGAGACCGGGCCGGACGATCTTGAGCTGCGCGGCAGGCCCGCCGGGCTCGCTCCGCCGGAGGAGCTTGCCCGGTTGCACCCCGATACGCCGTTTCTGATCGCGTACTCCCGCATCTCGGACGACTGGCGCAAGCACAACAAGAAGAAGGCCGCCGCCTCCGCGTGGTCGGCGGGTAAGGGTGTGGCCAACCAGCACCGCCGCAACGACAGGAACGCGGCTCGCCACAACGCCGTGATCGTCCACCGGTACACCGACAACGACCTGTCGGCCTCGAAGCGCGACGTGGTGCGTCCGGACTTCCAGGCGATGCTCCGGGACCTCCGCCGGGGGCACACTCCTGAGGGCTACCCGGTCCACGGGGTCATCTGCGTAGACCAGGACCGCGTGCAGCGCACGGACCGGGACTGGGAGGACTTTGTCGAGGCGATCACGCTCGACCCGAGCCGACGCCTCTACACCCCGTCGGGGCCGATGGATCTCACCGAGGAAAGCGAGATCATCAGGACCGGCATCATGGCGGTGGTCAACAAGGCCGAGTCCATGAAGAAGAAACGTCGTATCCGCGACTGGCACCAGGACCGAATACTCGACGGCCTTCCTCACAGCGGCCCGCGGCCATTCGGCTGGGAGGAAGACAGGAAGACGCTTCGGCGGGTCGAGTCAGACTTTCTCGCGTGGGCGATCGACGAGCGCATCAAGGGGAAGGCGATGAGTACCCTTTGCGCAGAGTCGAAGCGGCGAAGTTTGAAGGGGAGTCGCGGAGGCGAAATCGTTCCGCAGACGCTCACACAGATGATGACCGCTCCCCGCGTGTGCGGATATCGCGCGAACCGCGGCGAACTCGTCCTGGACGATGACGGCCAGCCGATCGTGGGAGTCTGGGAAACAGTGACCACGCCGGAGAAATGGCGTACGGTGTGTGCCACCTTCGGACCGGGAAGCACCTATCTTGCCCGAGGCTCCGGCACGCCGAGGATTACCGGTATTCCGAAGACCATCAAGTACCTGGGTTCTACGCTGCTTCGCTGCCAGTACCGCATCGAGGAAGAGATCAACGGGGCGGTCACGACGCGCGTCTGCAACAAGCCCATGGGCGGCTCGAAGGCCACGAGCAAGCGCAGCCCGTACGTCTACACCTGCTCGACATGCTCCCGCAACTCGATCTCCGGCCCTATGGTCGACCAACAGCTCCAACGCTTGGTGCTGGCGAAATTGAAGAAGGCCCAAGCGACTTTCATTCCGGTCAAGGTCACGTGGCCTCACGAACAGAAACTCCAGCAGAAGGCTGACAAGCTCGCCGACCTGGAAAAGAAGTGGCAGGACGACGAAGTGCCCGCCGACATGTTCTATCGTTTGGCCATTCCGCTGGAAAAGGAAATTAAGAAGCTGCGCCGCGAGCGGGCCAAATTCGAATTGGCGGCAGAAATGCAGAACGAGGCACCCAACGACGTGGCCATAAAGTGGCTTGCTGGCGAGTACGACCTTTCGCAGAAGCGCCACGTGCTCTTCGAGGTCTTCTCTGCCGTCCAGGTCCTTCCGGGGCAGAGGGGGAACAAGACGCCGAACCCCAAGCGGCTCATCCCTGTGTGGAAGTAGCAGCCCCCTGGTTCTTAGCGGCCCCAACTCCGGCAAGCGGCGGGTACGACACCCTGATGGGCGTCGTACCCGCGGGTCTCCCGTGAGCGGCCTGGCATCGTCGCGGTTACCGTGCCCCGGCGGCCTAGCGGCAGCGCAGAGGCGTTCAAAGATCAATTAAAGCGCCGTCACTCGAATTTGATCTTGGAGTTACCGCGCTAGCGTGACCTTCACAACACGCCCAGCCCGGACATGTCGCACTTCCCCCCTTGTACGATTGCGCGTGGACACGGCCGCCGATCGGCCGGCCACCGCGCACCTCAAGCACAGGCTCCTGACTACTAGCGCCTCGCGTACGAGCATCCGGGCGGGGCTGGCGAGCATTGCAATGGAGCGACTATGCGTTGGCGTAGAGACCCTTCACAGCGCGCACTCGTGAAGGAATGTGAGAGACTGCTCGCCGACCTTCCCACTCCGGCTCCTTTCAGTGTCGAGGCGCTGGTGAAAAATATGGAAGGAGCCTTGAGCCGCCAAATTCGGCTAGTGCCACTGGATGACCCCGATGGAGGGCTGGGCACCGCATGTGGTCTCCGAGTCAAAGCGCCGGAGTTCACCCTCATTCTCTACCGTCGCCGTTCAAGCCGAAATCAGACCGAACACATCATCCTCCATGAGCTCGCGCACGAATGGCTGGACCACGGGACCACGCTAACGCCTGCCGAGATCGAGCGATACGTCCCTGAACGAATTCGCCAAGAGGTCTTCCGCCGTTATCCATCGACCCTAGTCCAGGGGCGCGTCGACTTTGACAGCCCCGAGGAGAAGCAGGCCGAGCTTTCGGCGTCGCTGATAAAGAGGTTGGCACGCCGTCAGTCGATCGGGGGAGATGACATGGTCAGCCTCCTAGAGTCCTCCCTTGCCCACCCGGTTGCCCCGCCGCGGCGCAGGCGCTAGCCACCTCGGGCCTCACAAACTTACTCCAATTCCACCTCCTTGCGATTAAGGCTGCGGCCGGATGACTTTCAGGGTCGAAAAAATTGCAGCCTACCCAGATAGCCACGGTTGAATGTCCGACTATTTCCAATACTTGACTGCGGTAGTAATCACCGCAATCGCCGTGTGGCGATTCCCAGCAGTTCGTTACGGGGACTTTCACCGCCGGGCCCTCTGGGGTGGCTATGCAGGGTTCGGAATAGCCCTATGGCTCTATACGCCGGCATTGATGGGCGTCATGGCCCGAATCCCGGTGGTGGACCTTGATGCCCTGCTGAGACATTTCGCCAGCACTGCGGCGACCATCGCAGCCTTGACCTACGTAGCCACGAGCTACGGGAAAAGCTCGGAGGCAGTTGTACCCCGTCACGTAGCGGTCTCTCGCTGGATCGCCCGCGCATCATATAAGGCTGGGGCTATAGGCGTCATTCTTCTCACGGTTCTCTTCTTCACCGTGGTGGACCGCAGGGTTCGAAGCCAAGATTTCCTCATCGACCACGCTGGTCAGCGGGGATTTGCGGTCTACATGACTGTCTTCTACTTCTTCCCACTTGTCACTGCCACAGTTTGCGGTTACCAGTGGACACGGGCAGCCCGACGGGCCGAGAGCACGAGCATGCGCATCGGGCTGCGCTTGATGGGGATTTCGATGTGGATGGGGTTGGTCCACTCAGTGTCCCGCATTGCCCTCGTTTGGACCGCAGTGGCTTTTCCTATGAGCCCATCCGCAGTGCGGCTTGTCGTGGACGCTGCATCGATATGGATGGACCTGCTTTTCCTGATCGTGGCTGTCGGGGCGAGCATTCCCACCACCCGCGCGGCAGTGGCCCGATGGAAGACGTGGCGCACCTTGGACAGAATCTATCCACTCTGGTTCGATCTGGTGGAGGCGTTTCCGGGGACGAGCCTCTATCCACCTGGAAGGCGCCTCACCGAACTTATGCACATGCGTGTCCCGATCGACGTCCGCCTCGACCGGTGGACCCAGGATATCGCTGATGCTTGCGAGAATCTGCGCTACTACGCTCCACAGGAGCTAATATTCGCCGCAGAGGACGTTACCGCCTCGTATACCGATCCTGAGGCGGCCGCAGAGGCGTACTGGATTAAGGCCGCGCTCAAGGCCGTTGACACCGGGCCGGCGAGGGTGGATGCCTCCGCCCCTCTGCGAGAGAAGCCTTTTGTTGACACCGACAGCGAAGCGGCATGGCTAGCGCGCGTCAGTGCGGCCTATGCGGAAATAACCGAGGAGCAGACCGAGGAAATTCTCGCGTACGCGACAAGAGCGCAGTTGGCTGATCAGTAGCCCTCGATAGGTTCTCCACGACGTCAGCCAGGGGCGGCTTCATATCAGGCGCGCGGGGCACAACATGACGATCTTGATCAGCAGACCGGCAGTGAGATTTGGCACCATCCGTTGCTTGATCTGATGCGGTACCGTGGGTTGCGCGGACAAATGGTCTTGATCCGCCCATTAGTGCGCCCTGGTCTGCGACGCACCGTTACCGCCGTCACGATGTAGCCGGGGCCGTGACGCCATCTGGTTTGGATGAGCGTCCGTAATCTCAGCAAAACTGGAGTTCCCGCATGTCCAACCGCCGCACTGGTCTCATCCTCGATTTCGGCGGAGTGCTCACCACGCCGCTGCTGCCCGCGGTGCTCGCCTTCGAGCAGCGGGAGGGCCTTCCGCAGGGCGCCTGTCTCACGGCCCTGTACAAGGACAAGGAAGGCGTCCGGATCACCAGCGATCTTGAGCGCGGAGCGGTATCCCAGACCGAGTGGAACGAGTTCGCCGGCAAGATGCTGGGCGTGTCCCCCGACAACCTGATGGGCCGCATCTTCGGCGACCTCCGCCCCGAGCCGCTGCTGATCAACGCGGCTGCTGCGGCCAAGCGCGCCGGGATCAAGGTGGGCATCCTGTCCAACAGTGTGGGACTCGCCCCCTGGGACCTGTACGACGGCTACGAGCTTGAGCGGCTGTACGACGTCGTGGTGATCTCCGAGCAGCACCTGATGCGCAAGCCTGACCAGGGCCTCTTCGAGATCACGCTTAAGCTCATGGACCTGCCGGCGGAAGAGTGCATCTTCGTTGACGACACGGAAGCGTACGTTCAGGCAGCGGAGCAGCTCGGCCTTGCCGGGGTGCACAACCGAGACCCCAAGCAGACGGTAGCCACTCTCTCCGACCTGCTCGGTGTGGACCTCGCCGCGTCGTAGCGCGGCACCCGAGTTCCGAGTCAGAAACAGCGAAGGGACTGAGGCGATGCCCCGCGGGGCATCGCCTCAGTCCCTTCGCTGTTGTCGGCGCGGTTACAGCACAACTCCTGCCGCACGGCCTAACCTCGATCGTTCATGAGTCCCCGTCAGCTTGCTGACGGGGACTCATGAACGATCGAGGTTAGCGGCGTTTGGAGAGCTGCACTTCGAGGCGCTCACAGTTTACCAGCATGTCCATCAAATGCAGGAAAGGAAGGTAGCAGAGGTCTCCGGGAATCACCCCCTCGTGGACAAAAAGAAGACTGCGGTCGAGAGGATCCTCCTCGATCTTGCCGAATGAATGAGCGCTGTTCCGGTCCAGACGGACGTACATCTGGACGGCCTTGTCCCAGGAGATGTTTTGCGGACCTCCCTTCCCTGGCATTTCAACCAGCCCGTCGGTGGAGTAGTGACGGCTTCTGGTGATGAATCCGTCCCGCACCTCTTCCAGGGCTCGTGCTGCACGCTCACACAGGGGAAGTGCCACTTCGGCGACCGGTGACGGAAGTGTCTCGCGCAGTCTCTCCAAGACTTTACGGACTTTGCCGGGATTGGTCGCGTTGTCGAACGCGTTCCATCGCATTCCTTCCAGGCAATCGAGCGCATCGTATGCCGCGCGCAGGGCGACACTGTGACTGTTCGAGCGCATGGCCTCGGCTGTGTCACGGTAGAGGCGCCCCAGGCTCGCGATGAAGGCGAGGTGGCGAGTCGGCGCATAGAAGCCCTGTTCATCTTTGAAGCCAGCAGGGTCAGTGGCTATGCGGAGGAGCTCAGCGGAGCGTTGCACCCACCAGCTGAGATATGGACCCGTAAGGTCCACGCTTGGGGTGGCCGCGTGCCCCTTTGGGCTATCGAAGCGTGCCGTTGGGGTAAGCACATCGGTGAGGCGGTTGCTTGGCCAATCCGCATCACTCAGCGCCTGACCAAAAAGCCAGACACCGCATGCGAGCAAGCGAGCAGCCGCTACACCAAGCACTTTCGGAGACGCTGCGGAGAGCGCTGGAAGTACGAACGTGAGTGCACCGATAGAAACGTCCTGCGTGAGCCCTTGTGCGACAGGGAAGAGCTTGCCGACTTCTCCTCCTATTGCAGGGAGCTCCTCTTTCTGGAAGGCCAGCGAGGTGAGGATGCGCGGGAAGTGGGCCCGGCGAGGCAGGGCGGAGTCGCTCAGCACAACTCGAATTTCAGAAGCCGGCCCGTCGAGCAACGTCGCCCGTTCACTAAGGAAGGCTCGCATGACACCGGCCAGTTGTTGTCCAGGAGTAAACATGAACTCGAGTTGGAACTGAGCCGCCAGTGCAGCGGGCGTCTGCTGCTGGCGGACCTTCGCATGGCCAGCCTGAGTGAGGGAGGAAACCTCTATAGGGGTGTCAAACAGTTCAGTCAGCCGCGAAAAGGACGCTGGGTCTGCTGCGCTGGCGCGCTCAGAACGCAGCAACGGTGACTGACTCCGCCGGTAATCCTCCTGCACGCACACGCGCCAACCGCCGTCCGAAGTCCGACGCACTTCAAGACCCGCATCGTTCGCGAGCGTCCGCAGCTTCGCCGGCGGCAGCTGCGAGGCCGCAAGGTTGATCCATCGACTACTGGTGGTCACGAAGACATCTTGTCTTCCCTCTTGACCTGGGCACCAGCGATTTCCACAGATGTGCCTCACGTGCCTGCCACGATGTCAGGACAAGGATCAGCGGAAGAGCTTGACACCCCTACATACCCACCGACAACGCCTCCTATTCCGACATGGTGTTCGACCTGTTCAAGATCCTCGGCTACAACTTCAGCCCGCGGTTCCGCGACCTGGACGACCAGCGGTTCTGGCGGGCCAGTCTGCCCGGCGTGGAGACCGGCACGTACGGGCCGCTGGAAGACATCGCCCGCAACCTGAACAAGGTGATCACGCACTGGCCGGACATGCTGCGAGTGGCCGGCTCCCTGGTCACCAACCAGGTTCGTGCCTATGACCTGCTGCGGATGTTCGGCCGCGACGGACGGCCCACGCCGCTGGGGCAGGCGTTCGCCGAGTACGGGCGGATCGCCAAGACCCTGCACCTGCTGGCCGTGGTCGACCCGGTGGACGACACCTACCGCCGTCAGATGAACCGGCAGCTGACCGTGCAGGAGTCCTGCCACAAGCTCGCCCGGGACGTGTGCCACGGCAAGCGCGGCACCATCCACCAGGCGTACCGGGACGGGATGGAGGACCAGCTCGGCTCGCTCGGCCTGGTCCTGAACGCCGTGGTGCTGAGTACCACCAAGTACATCGACGCCGCCGTCGCCCAGCTCCGCGCCGAGGGCCACGAGATCCGCAACGAGGACATCGCCAGGCTCTCGCCGCTCAAGCACAAGAACCTCAACGTGCTGGGCCGCTACAGCTTCACCGCCTCCATCCGCACCAGCGGCACCCTGCGCCCGCTGCGTGACCCCGACGCCCCCGGTCTCGATGAGGACGACGACGGCGAGCCGGAGTGAGCGGGTGCCGTCAGCGCGGGCAGTCGTGGGTGGTGAAGACGTCCAGCAGTTCCCGCACCGGCACGTGTGCCTCTGCTGGATGGCGGAGGGCGCCGTCGGGGCTGAGGATGTAGCGCGTGCGCCGTCCCTCTCGCTCCCGCCGTATGTACCCGGCCTGTTCGAGGTCGGTGACGATGCTCTGCGCGGTGCGTACGGTGATACAGCAGATCTCGGCGATGTCGCGGAGCCGGGCGGCAGGGTCGCGCGCGATGGCGCCCAACACCCGGGCGTGGTTGGTGAGGAAGTGCCACTGTCCGGCCTGCTCGCTCACGAATCTGCTGGAGATCGTCGGGGGCGCTGTCCAGATCAGCGTGTGGGACAGCTCCACCACACAGCCCTCCAACCAGGCGGCCGACCCGGAACGGATCGGTCAGCACGGCCTTGAGATCGCCATGGCGGTGTCCCAGACGTTCTGTGTCCACCGCGAACCGGTGGGCAAGCGGATCATCGCGGTCATCGAGCTGGCCGACGACTCCGGCGGAGACCCGGCCGGGCGGCGGCAGCAGCCCTCCTGACCCGCGTCCGACGTGGCCCCATTGACCCGGCCGGCGTCCGGCATGTACCTGTGACCGAGGGAAGCGCCCCCGGACGTCGCGCCGGCACGCCCGGGGGCCACCCTCGCGCGATGGCCCCGTGACCAAGTTGGTCACCACCACCTTGAGACTGATTGTGCCTCGGGGAACATCGGTACAGCGGTTGGCGCTGCGGCGCTGCGCTACGGGGTGCCGTCGATGCCGGAGGAGGAGGCGTTCAGAGTGCCGACCTTGCGGCGGTAGCGGCCCTGCGCGGCCTGCTCGGATTCCACACCGAGAACGGCTGCGATCTGCCGAAACGTCAGCAGAGGCTTGCCCGTGCGGGTGCTGGCCGTGCGTGCGGCCAGCAGCAGCGCGCCCTCCAGGGTCTCCAGGTCGTCGCGGGCGATCTGGAGCAGCGCGAGCGCGGCACTGACGTCCTCGGCCCGGTCCTCCGGCACCTCCGTAATGCCCGCAGTCTCCCGCCAGCGCGGATCGCAGGCGAAGATCCGCTGTGCCTGATGGGCGCGGACCGCGTGCAGGACCGGGGCGATTGACGCCTGCGGCTCGCGGTCGCGGATCTTGGAGAGGGCGTCGGCATAGTCGGTGGCGAGCCGGTCGAGCAGCCCGGCCTGTTCCTCGTCCATCGCGTACGGGGTGGGGCGGGTGGACCTGTCGGTGCTCGTCATGCCCCCACTCTCCCGACACAGCGCCACGCTGACAATGCCGCATTGTCAGCGCGGCGGTGCGTTTCGGGGGCGCACGACCGCCGGGCGAGCTCTCAAAAATGACCGTCTGTGAGAGTTCAGCGAGAGGCCTGCGGACGATCACGTTTCCGCAGGTCGCCGTTCGCAGAAGTCCTCTCAGAACCGGCACATTGTGCGAGACAGTTCTGACAGACTCCCGGGGTGGATCTGACGCCCGATCAAGCCGCGAACGCGGTAGAACGAAACGACTGTCCGAAGTGTGAAGCCCTCGCCGGGAGTCCCTGCCGCACCCGCGGCGGGAGATGCGCGACGAAGTACCACACCGCCCGCTTCATTCTTGTGCCCGCGCTCCGGGAGGAGCTGGAGGTGCGGGTGCCGGAGGACCGCGGCCCGGGACGGCCGTGGAAGCAGGGCCCGCCCATCGAGGACACGCCGGCCGCCACCGCGGCCAAACCGATCCGGATCGGGTACGCGCGCTGCTCGACCGCACAGCAGGAACTCGCCAGCCAGCTCGCCGCGCTCGAACCGGTCTGCAAGCGGATCTTCTCCGAGAAGATTTCAACCCGGGTCACAACGCGGCCCGAACTGGAGAAGGCGCTGAAGCTGGCGTACGACATCAAGGAGGCCGCCCCCGACCAGGAGGTCATCCTTACCGTTCACGAGCTCAAGCGCCTGGCCCGCAACGCCGCCGAGCTGATGACCCTGTCCAACCAGCTCCAGAGGGCCGGCGTCCAGCTCGAACTCCTCACCGGCCCCCTGACCGGCATCTACGACCCCAACGGCATGGGCGCCATGTTCTTCGCCGTGCTCGCCGTCGCCGCCCAGCTCGACCGCAACTACATTCGGGAGAAGACCCTGGAAGGGCAGGTCGCCGCCGCGACCAAGGGCAACCACGGCGGACGGCCGAAGGTCATCGGCGACGACATGCTGCTGTTCGCCCGCGCGCTCAAGGACAAGGGCGTTCCCGTCCCCGAGATCGCCAAGAAGCTGACCATCAAGAGCGGCAAGAACGCCGGACAGAACCCCTCCGTTGCCTCCGTCTACCGCGCGCTCGCCGACGCCGAGGAGGCCGACTCGAGCGCCGGGCCGGAGATCATCGCCCCGCGCCGCCCGACCCGGGTAGACCTCACCGGCCCCGGCAGCGGCACCGACGCTGAGCTGATGCAGCGGCTCAACCGGCAGGTCATGGACGGCGCTACGGACGAAGTGCTGCACACACTCGTTGAGCGGAGCGAGGAACAGACGGACGACGTCGTGGCGGCGCTGCTGGTGCAGGCCCGGCGCGACGGGGAAGACGCGTGATCCGCACGCCGCACCGTACGAAGGGACCGAGCGTGCTCGGCGCCGAAGGCCCTGGTGGTATCGGGCCGTTCGGCCGCTGACCCAACGACAGCGAGGATGAGGATCAGGACGAGCCCGACGAGGAACATCCGGCTGGAAACCGGCGATAGGGCGCCTAGCCACCGGAACAAGATCCATCCGTCCCGTCCATCCGCAGGCGGCCGTACGCCGCCGGCACCACCACCAGGGGGGAACGAAGACCATGGGCAAGACCACCAAGAAGGCCCGGCAGACGCCGCCGCTGTCCGCCGACCGCGTCCGCACCGGCTGGCAGGGACCGGCCGGCACCCGCATCCGCCTGGCCCGCGGCCAGGACATCGAAGCGGCAAACGCGCTGATGGCCACCACCGGTGACGGCGTCAGGATCATCCCGGTCCTGGCGGCGGCCATCGAGGACGGCTCGGCGTCCTGCGCCATGCTCGCCGGGCTCGGCGGAGCCGGTACGAACGCGTACCACGCCGCCGCCGCCCACACCTTCACCGACCGGCCGATGAGCGAGGCCCTGACCACCGTCTCCCTGACGCTGGTCGCCACCGACGAGCAGGACCGCACCATCGGCGTGCTCTCCGCCACCGCCCCCGGCACCCTCATCGACATGGCCATGAACAACGGCTTCCCGGCCGGCAAGGCCATGGCCCTGAGCCTGTTCGTCGCCAAGATCCACGGTCTGGCCGTCGCCGAACCCGCCCGGGCCAGGGCATCGCCTCCGCGCTGCTCAACCGGACGTGGCAGATCCACCAGCAGCTCGGCTACATGCTGCTGTACGGCTCCTACGAAGCCGACCGCGACCTGGCCGCCTTCTACACCCGCTGCGGCTGGACCCTCCACGCCCCCGGCGAGACCTTCCCCCTGGACCGCATCGCCCTGCCCTTCCGGCTCGGCGCCGGCGACGACCAGTGCGTCTTCACTCGCTGGCGTCCCCGACACTGACCAACGACGAGACCAGGGCGGCGAATTCTGCTGATGTCGATCGCGTGCATGCGTCAGGATGCCGCTCATGGACCAGGGAATCACCGCCTTAGCGGGCGCAGGAATCGGTGTCGTCGGAACGCTAGGAGCAGCGGGGCTCGCCTACCTTGCCGCCGGGCGGCAGGCTCGCGACCGCGGGCGAATAGAACACGCGCAGAAGCTCAGAGAGGAACGACGCGCGGCTTACCGGCTGTTCCAGCAGGCAGCCGAACCGATCGACGACGCGTTACACAGGATCGGCTTTGGAGCAGTCAACGGACCCGCCAGCTCATTCCTACTCACTAGCCGCAACCTGCGGCTCTCTGAACAGGACATCAGCGATGCTGTCCGGGAACTGAGGAAGCTGCTGATCGAGATCCAGCTCAACGGCCCGGACACTGCGGCGACCGCGGCGCAGGAGGTCTACATCTGCGGCCGCATCTTGAACGACGAGTTCCGTCAGCTTGTCGAACGCATCCGTCGCGCTCCGTGGCGCGGTCGGGCGGCGGAGGACGAGGAACGCCGTGACCTGGCTTTCCATGAGGCCCGTGCCACGTTCGACGCGAGCAGGGATGCATTCGCCGGCTTCTCCCGGTCCGTCGTGGAGGACCACGGACTTGAGGAACGTCGGCCACGCCCAAGCCGAACTTGATCGTTCTCAGCGCCAATCGCTGTATCGATGTTCCCCACCCCGGGAACGGTCCGAGCGTGATCAGACCATGATCAAGTGCTTAGCGCTAACGGCTGTACCGATGTTCCCCAAGGCCGAACGAGCTCGTGCACGGTATGCCGTGAGGCGTCGAGGATGGCGGCGGGGCTCGGCGTTCACATCTGCCGCGCCGATGTCAGGTCCGCAGTCTGCTGGTGGGACAGCAGGGCGGCGACGGCCTGGACGGTGTCACTCATGTGCTCGCGGCGGTCGAGGTGGCGGGTCAGAACTCGCCAGTTCTTCAGGTGAGCGATGCCGTGCTCGACGCGGATGCGTCGTGAGGAATGCGCCTTGCGCTGCCGCTCGTACATCTCTTCGTACCAGTCCGGAGCGTTCTTCTTGAGCTTGCGGCGCGGCGGTGTCACCACCCAGCCGCCGGTCTGCGCGCCCAGGCCCCGGGTAGCCGACATCAGCAAGAATCTCCACGGAGGACCCATCGACCAGGAGCTTGACCAGCCCTAACTGGCGAGCGTGGGTGATGTCCGCGCAACTTCCGGGCTTGGTCGGGCCGCAGAACAGCACCCGGCCGTCCCCATCCGTGAGCACCATGGTCTTGACGGCGTTCTGAGCTCAGCAGGCCCCATGCATGGGCCAGGATGACGAGCTGGGTCTTGTCCGGTGCCCCGGTCCTGGTGAGCAGCATCTTGAGCGCGCCGGGCAAGTAGCGGGGGGCGACGTCGGCTGCTTTGGCTATTGCAGCCGCCGTGCTGTAGGTCGCCACGGCCTGGAGCAGCCGCTTGTCCATCGTGCTGAGCTTTGGGGCGGGCCTGTTCACGGCCGGGGGTGTGACGTGGCCGGCGGTGAGCAGGTAATGGATGATGACCGGCGCTTTGCAGCTGGCCGGGCAGCCCAGGCGTGCCCGCAGATCGCGCATCGTCTTATAGGTCACAGAGGGCGACAGGCCGGACAATGCGCGGATATCGCGGGTGGTCCGCCCCTCCATGAGATATTGGGCGAACTGCTGCAATTTCGGCGTGAGTGGTGCGGTCGGAGCAGGGGTCGTCATGTCGTTCAGTCCAATTAGAGTCAGTCGCAGGTGGGCAGCGGTAGACCGAGGACCAGGTCCAGGACCTGGTTGGTGTCGGCGGCGATGAAGCATTGCTCGATGCGGCGCCGGGCGTGGTCGACCGCCAGGAAGCCCACGTCAGCGCGCTCGACCCAACGGGCTTCGCCCAGACCGCCGGACTCCGTGACAGCTGGCTCGGCGTCGTCGGCGATCTCTACGCCGTAGACGAAGTTGATGCCCTCACGATGCGTTCCTGGTTTCTCGGGCACGTGGTCAACGACGAGCAACCGGCCTGCGGTAGCCCGGAGTGCCAATCTGTCGGAGAGGTGGCGGCTCACCGCCTGACGGGGGAGTTCGTTGGCGGCGGCCGACCCTCCCGGCAGCCCCCACACGGAGACGGCCGTCCGGTACGGACGACTGACCATGAGAACTCGGGTTCCCCTGATGATGAGGGCGAGGGCCCCGATTCGGCGAGGCGGTGGATCAGCGAACCAGTCCCGCTTCTTTTCCTCCATGACGCTCCCTGTTCTCGGTGGTGTCGGTATCGGGTCCGGGAAGTGCTGTGTTCGGCGACGGCCTGGAGCAGCCGCTGGCCCATCGGGCTGAGCTGAAGGGCCGGCCTGTCTGCGGGCAGGAGTCATCGGTTCAGTGCCGCGATGCCTCCGACCTTGGCCAGCAGTCGGGCCACGTCCACGGCTGTGGCCTTGCGTAGGAAGTCGGTGACCTCGTCGGTGAGGTCTTCGGGGCGCAGGGTGGGCAGGTCCGTGATCGTCACCTTCGTCAGGGAGGCGGCGACCTGGTGGCCGAGCATCCAGGGCATGGCGGGATCGCCGTGGAGTATCACGGTGGGTTTCCCCGGGGTCATCCACGGTTTCGACACCGCGTAGGGCAGTCCGTACACGCCGTCGATGATGGGCTTGCCCACCCGCACGGCGACGGCCGCTCCCTGCCAGAGGTGCGTGCACAGCAGCGCGGACAGGGCCCCGCACAGCCGGCACACCGGCGGATGGGTGGTGATCTCCCCTTCTGGCCAGCCCGCGTAACGTGACTCGTCCTTGAGCAGCCAGAGCCAGCCCTGCTCGGTGTGGTCCGGCCGGCCGCCGCAGACCTGGCACAGCAGCAGCCGCATCGCCCGCCGCTGCCGCGGCCCGTGCACCAGCCCATGTAGGGGCCTGCCCACCCCGCGCCGTAACGCCGACGGCCGCCACAACACACCGTGCCTGTCACGTACATGCCCGGCAATCCAGATCCCGCGGGGACCGAGCCTGACGATCGGGTCGGGCAGCTTCTCGGCGGACCACTGAGCGATGTAGGGGACCGGGAACCCTTTGTGCAGGTCAGGGAGGCTTCGGGGCATCGGATGGTCCTAGCTGGTGCTGGTGAGGCGGGCGTCGGCCGGTTTCGGCCGGGACACGCTCCCGGCCGGTGCCGATCCCAGGGGCTCGGCACCGAGGGGATGCTGCGTCACGGCGAAGGCGAGGTGCACGGAGTGGTCGGGTGTCATCACGTCGTGCGGGAGTCCTCTGGGCAGAAGGAGGACATCGCCGGGCCGGGTGACGACGGTGTGCGGATCGGCGTCTGGCTCGGTCCGCAGACGCCAGAACTTTGCGCCGCGGACTTGCAGGATCACGCCGTCCCAGTCGTCCCAGTGCCAGCCCATGGTGGCGTCCTGCGGGCGGGACTCGTACAGGGAGCAGACGACCTGGCGCTCCAGCACCCTGGCCAGGTGCAGGGCGGTCAGGGACTGCCAGCCTTCGCAGCGGGTGCCGACGTTCTCCAGAACGCGGGTCCGGGGCCGGTGGGCGTACGCCTCGGCGAGGGCTGTCTCATCGCTCTCGCGTTGGAACTCGCAGTCGTCGACGAGGGTGACCGGCTGGTCCGGGCCGCGTGCCCCCGGGTCGCTGGGCAGCGGGAGCGAGGTGGTCCACTGCTCGGGCAGAGCGGCCGGCAGGTGGGCGAGCCGCACCACGCCGAGTTCCCAGTGAGGCACCACGGCGGAGCTGAGGGCGGTCAGGACGGTGTACGCGATGTCGCGGGCGGGGTCGGTGCTCACCGCTCACCCGGCGCCGTGACGCCCATGACAATGATGTGCTGGCCAGTGGTGGCGTCCTTGACGTATTCCGGGTCCATCGGCGTCTGGGCGTAGTCGACGAACGCCGGGTCGGCGATGCTGACCCGGCGCGTGTCGTGGAGCACGTCGCCGACCTGGATGTCCGCTGCCTTGCGGGGGCGCAGTTCGATGACCCCGCGGTCGAGGTCGGCCTCCTGGACCAGGACCTCACCGGGGCAGACGGGCACCGTCCCGTCTGCGACGAGGAGATGGAAGAACCGGCCGGCGGGATGCCGGGCGACGACCTCCAGCAGCTGGTGCAGCAGATCCGCCTCCTGGCGGGCGAGGAGCCCGGTGGAAACAGTGGACATAAGGGTTCTCCTGTCGGTCAGTCGTCAGGTTTTGGTTGAGGTGGGGCGGGCCCGGGAGACGGGGGACTCCCTGGGCCCGCCCCTGCGCCGGCTGCCGTGGCGGCCCTTCGGCCAGCCGGCGAGGAGGCCCTCAGTTCCCCGGCACCCCTGTTCCGGGGACACCGAGGGCCGGGCCCCGCGCCGAGGCACTCCTCCTCGGCGCGGGGGGCTCATCTGATGCCGCGCCGCTGCTCGACGTCGGTGACCTGAAGCCGGTGGTGCTCCAGTTCGGTACGGGCGGCCTGGGTGTAGTGCTGGACGACGGTGCGGCCGAGCAATTCCTCGGCGATGGTGCTGTGCCGGAAGGCCGCGACCGCTTCGGCCAGGTCGCTGGGGAGGGGGAGCGAGCGGTTGTCCTGGTAGGCGTCACCGGCCTGAGGCGGCGGGAGGGCCGGGGTGTCCTTCAGGCCGTGGATGACGGCCGCGAGGTAGGCGCCGAGCGTCGTGTACGGGTTGGCGTCGGCGCCGGCCAGCCGGACCTCCAAGCGGGCGGCGCGGCCGTGACCGGTGACCCGGATCGCGCAGGCCCGGTTGTCCACGCCCCAGTTGAAGCGGGTCGGAGCGAAGCTGTGCGGCCGGTAGCGTTTGTAGGAGTTGGGGTACGGCGCGTACATCGGCGCCAGGTAGGGCAGCGCGGAGATCAGCCCGGCGGTGGCGAGATCCATCACCTCCGGTGCCGCCTCGTCCCGCTCGTGCGCGAACCGCGGCTGCCCGTCCAGCGACCACAGGGACAGGTGCATGTGCAGGCCGCTGCCGATGTCGGTCTGTGGCGCGGCCATGAACGCGGGCACCAGGCCGTACTTGGCGGCCGACTCGCGGACCACCTGGCGCAGCACCGCGTAGTCGTCGCACGCGTCGAGCGGGTCACCGTAGGCGAGGGCGATCTCGACCTGACCCGGCGCTCCCTCGGTCTTGATCGACTCCCAGCGGATGCGGGCACCGGTGAGCGTGGCGCCCAGCGTGCGGAGGAAGTCGCCGGCCTCGGCGGCGGGGTAGCCGAGGCTGTAGTCGAGGTTGTCGCTCCACGCCGGCTCCCAGCCGGCGGTGCCGCGCCGGTAGAGCACGAACTCGACCTCGATGCCCGCCTTCACCGTATGGCCGTCTCGGCGCAGACTCTCCGTCTGGCCGACGAGGACCTGCCGGGGTGCGATCCGCAACGGGGCCCCGTTGTCGTCGCAGGGGGTGCCGAGCACGAGGGCGGTGCCGGGCTTCAGCAGCCGCCTGGTGTCCAGTTCCGGCCTGATCAGCATGTCGCGGAACCCCTGGTCCCAGCCGGTGATGCCGGTCCTGTCGAAGGGGGTCATGTCGATGTCGGAGGCCACGACGTAACCGCACATCTCCGTCCCGGACGTCATCCGGTCCATGAACACCTCGGCGTTGAACCGTTTGCCTTGCAGGCGCCCGTGCAGGTCGGGAACGCCCAGCAGGATCTCCTTGGCCATCGAGTCCTTCACGAGGTCGGCCAGGGTCCGGTCGTCGCTGATCATCAGATGTCCTCGCTCAGCAGGGCGGCGTGCGGTTGCGCGGTGGCGGGTGTGGTCTGCTGGTAGGCGTGTCTGCCGCGGGTGAGCCAGGTGATCCAGGCGATGCCCAGCGCGGCGACGAGGACGATGCCGGCGTAGTTGGCCGACTCGGCGGTGATGGGGCTGGACTGGGGCAGGCAGAAGACGATGGTGATGACCGCGACGTAGACGATCGCGATGATGCCGACCGGCTTGCGCCAGCGCCCCAGGGTCCACGGTCCGGGCCGGTAGGCGCGGCCCTTGCGCAGCGCCAGGTGCACGGGGATGCCGTAGGCGGGGATCATGCCCACCGCGTTGATCGCGGTGATCGCTCCGTAGGCGGTCGGCGACCACAGGGCGGGCAGTGCCAGAACGAAGGGCACCGCGACGGCCAGCCACACCGCCCGGGAGGGGGTCCTCGTCCGGTCGGACACATGCGTCCAGTGCTTGTAGCCCCACAGGGCCCGGCTCCGGGAGAACGCGTAGATCATGCGGCTGGTGGCGGCCGTCTCGGCGTTGCCGCAGAACAGCATCGCCACGATCACGACCAGCAACAGAAGCTTGGCCCAGCCCACGCCCAGGACGTCGATGAAGATCTGCGCGGGAGGCACCCCCGTCGACGTGCCCAGGGTGCCCGCGTAGTCCTGGATGGAGACCACCAGCCCGGCCAGCAGGACGAAGCCGGCCACCCAGGACACCCAGATGGAGCGGACGATGCCGCGGGGCGCGGCCGTGCTCGCGTCGGTGGTCTCCTCGGCGACGTGGGCGGAGGCGTCGTAGCCGCAGAAGGTGTAGCCGGGCAGGAGCGAGCCGATGAGCGCGACGTAGAGGGCGGTGGTGAACCCGGTGTCGTTGTAGAAGTACGTCCCGAAGTCGAGAGGCTGGTGCTGGACCGGGGCCAGGGCGAGGGCTCCGACGATGAGGGCCACACCACCGAGCTGCCACCACACCGACACGGAGTTCAGGAGGGTGACCAGCCGCACGCCGAAGGAGTTGAGCACTCCGTGCAGCAGCAGGATGCCCGCGAAAATGATCATAACGGTGGTGTCGGTGGGCGTGATACCCCACTGCATCTGGGCGAAGGCCCCGACGAACTTGGCGGCGCCGTAGTCGATTCCGGCGATGGCACCCAGCAGACCCAACAAGTTGAGCCAGCCGGTGACCCATCCCCAGCGCGGACCGCCCAGGTCGCTCGCCATGAAGTAGGGGCCGCCCGAGGTCGGGTAGGCGGAGACGACATCGGCCAGGGACAGCCCGACCAGCAACGTCATGAACCCGATCACGATCCAGCTACCGAGCATGACCACCGGCCCGCCATGGCCCATGCCGTAGCCGAACAGGGACATCCCGCCGGCCAGGATGCAGATCACCGAGAAGCTGATCGCGAAGTTCCCGAAGCCGCCCATCTTCCGGGACAGCTCCGGCTGGATGCCCAGGGCCCTCAGTATGTCGTCCTCGCCGGCCGGCTGGTGCGCACCGGATCTTCTGTGAAACACCGTTTCCGCTTTCTCGAGAGAAGGAGTGTGGGGTGGGAAGGGCGCGCCGGCGGGGGCGCTCGGATATGCATCCGGCCCTCCGGCTACCGCATGGCCGCGTTGCGGATGCGGACGTACTCGCTGCGCCAGTCGTAGCTACGCCCCAGACTGGCGTTGACCTGCTGCCACGGCTCAGGGGTGACATAGCGGCCCATCGCGGCGAAAACCTCAACAGCGTCCTCGCCGCAGGCCATCAGCACGTACGCCAGGTAGCTGAGGTCCACCAGCGGCAACCACGCCCACTCCGTCGGCGGAACTTGGGCGAACCAGCCGTCCCGCGCCCGGCACGCGTAGTGCCTGACCTGGGCGGACTGCCAGAAGTGCAGCGCGCCGCCCCGGCCGTCGCCGTGCTGCTCCAGGTACCAGTCCACCAGCGCGTACACCGGGAGCATCAGCAGCTCGCCGTTGTCCGGCCGGCCGCTGGCGACCCAGAACGCGTAGTCCCTCGCAGCCGCGCCCATACCGCGCTGCTGGAAAAACTGACGCATCCGGTGGTGGCCCTCCCGGCTCCCCGGATCGCGCCGGACGATCTCGTCCAGCAAAGGCCACGGCCCCTCGTACGGCATCGTCGGGTCAACGCTCTGTCCCCACGGCGGCCGACGGTGACGAGCCGCAGGATCGAACAGGTACGGTTCGAAGGGCAACGCCGTGAGCTGGAGCAGGCAGATCCACGGCACCGGGCACGCCAGGTCCAGCTCGATCGTCCGCAGACACGCATCCCGTGCCAGGACGGCCGCCCGCCACAGCAACTGGCGGTCCGCGCGCCGCCGCCAGGCCGACAGCGCGGCCCGAGTCAGCACCCGCGCCCACATCATCGACGCGTCCACGCTGTGCGGCTGCTCGTCCAGCCACACCTTGAAGACCCCGCCGTCGCCCGCGCCGGCGGCCAGCAGCCGGCTGCGGTTGGTCCGCAGCGGCCAGTTGCGGCCGGTCGCGGCCAGCAGCTTCCCCGTGGTGTGGTAACGCCCCAGTTTCAGGTCCTCCAGGGCCTCTCGCAGGTCGCGGTCGGCACCGACAGGACTGACGATGAGGTCGTGCTCAGTCAAGGGCGCTCGCCCGCTGTGACGCGGCGAGCCGGTGGGGGGTGAATCCGGCACGGGGGGACCTTGGGGTCGGAGGACGGATGTGGTCACGGCACGACCAGCCCGACGGAAGTCACCGCGCGGACTGTGCCTACTGCCGCGTGGAGCACTGGATCTGGCGGAGGCGGCCTTCATCGCCCGTTCTCTTCAACGCTCTTGGCCGCGGCGTGGACGGCCTGACGGACCGGTTCCGCGAGGTCCCTGCCACAGCCCAGGCCGACCCCGCACGGCGCAGTCGCGGCCCGATGAGCGGGCGGCACCAGCCAGCCGCGGGAACCGACCGCCTCCGGGACCAGCACGGTCGGCGGCGGCAGCAGCACCAGCCCCCCGCGTCGCAGCAGGTGGGAGTCCAGCACGTCCCAGTCGGGCACTGACCCTCGACAGACGAACAGCTCCGCCCCGGACGGGCCGAGCACGACAGGACCGGGCCGGACCCATGCACGGCGCAGCCGCCCCAGCACATCCAAGGCGAGGGCGCCGGGGATGACGACCACGTCGAAACTGATACCGACAGGAACCTCGGCCAACTGCCTGTGCCCCCACCTCGTCAGCACGTGCTCCATACGCCCGGTCGGCGCCAGCCAGTTGGCCGGCACAGGACCCAGGGCTGCGGCCGTCAACTGCGGCTCGGGCGGAGTGAAGACCATCGCTGGGGGTGCGGACGCGGGCCTCTGCCTCGTCCGGGGAACTAAGACCGTGTCCTACGTGGTGAGGCGGATGAGTCGCTTGTAGCAGCACAGGGCGGCGGCGAGGCCGAGAAAGGCCAGGTAGTTGCGGGGATCGCGT